>JAISQP010000209.1 GCA_031274115.1 Synergistaceae bacterium | reverse complement strand
TATTCTCCCTCCGAGGCGTGGAATTTCGCTATCCCGGCGCCTCTTTTATCGCTTTGCGCGGGGTCGACCTGGAGGTCCCGGAGGGGGAGTGGCTCGCTCTGGTAGGGGCGAATGGTTCGGGCAAGTCAACCCTCGCGAAAATTTGCAACGCCCTGCTTATTCCGACGCAGGGCAATTGTTTTACATTGGGCGCGGACACCGGGGACGAGTCCCTGCACTCTGAAATCAGGCGCGGCGTGGCCCTCGTCTTTCAGAACCCTGAGGATCAGATAGTAGCGTCGATCGTTGAGGAGGACGTCGCCTTCGGCCCGGAAAACCTCGGCCTGCCGCCGGGCGAGATCAGGAAAAGAGTAGACGGCGCCCTGAAGCTTGTCGGTCTTTCGGAAGCCGCGAGGAAGGGTTCTTTTTCCCTGTCAGGGGGCCAGAAGCAGCGGCTTGCCCTCGCGGGGGCGCTTGCGATGGCGCCGCGGGCGCTCATACTCGACGAGTCCACCTCGATGCTCGACCCTGAAGGCCGCGATTCTTTCCTCTCATGTTTGTCCAGCTTGAAGACCG
This sequence comes from Synergistaceae bacterium, assembly GCA_031274115.1. The sequence continues at coordinate 1,964 of JAISQP010000209.1, read as the reverse complement.
GCGGCATGACGATCGTACAGATAACTCACAGAATGGAAGAGGCAATAGAATCCGACAGGGTTGTCGTAATCGACGCCGGAAGGGTTGCGTGGGATGGTTCGCCGGTGGAGTTTTTCGACGGCGAGTACAGAAAGTGGGATTTCGAGGAGCCGCCTGAGGTCGCTCTTTGCAGAGAGCTGTCGAGCCGCGGTCTTCTTCCCCGCGGAACCCTGCCGGATGTCCGCTCAATGCTGGGCGCTCTATGTCTATAATAATTGAAAACTTGAGCCACTTTTACAACTCAGGCGCCTCGACAATGCTCCAGGCTCTCGACGGCGTCTCCATCACCATCGAACGCGGGGATTGGGTTTCGATCGTCGGACACACCGGAAGCGGCAAATCGACCCTCGCTCAGCACATGAACGCTTTATTGACGCCTCAATCCGGCAGAGTGGAGATAGACGGCGTGGAAGTCGGGCCAAAAACCAAGAAGCTGCGAGAGCTGAGGCGCAAAGTCGGTCTTGTCTTTCAGTACCCGGAGCAGCAGTTTTTTGCGGAGACCGTCAGCGAGGAGATCTCTTTCGCCCCTTCCAACTGGGGTGTGAATGGCGATGCACTGGAGCTTCGCGTGCGGGAGGCCGCTCTGTCCGTCGGCCTCGATCCCGATCTGCTTCACTCCAATCCCTTTTCGCTCTCCGGCGGACAGCGCAGGAGGGTTGCGCTTGCCTCTGTAATGTCGATGAAGCCTGATTATCTCGTACTCGACGAACCCACAGCGGGGCTGGACGCAGCCGGCATAAGAGAGCTTATAGGGCTTTTAGCGAAGGTCAAGGCCGGAGGTATCGCGGTCGTTCAGGTGACCCATGATCTCCAGTCCGCTCTTGACCACAGCGACAGGATTCTGGTCCTCGAAAACGGCAGAAGCGTCGCCGAAGGTTCACCTGAGGAGATAGCGGAGTTCCTCCTAGAAAACCCTGTTCAGGGACTGCTGGTTCCTCCGCTCGTTCAGTTCACCAGGGGGCTTCGTGAGCGCGGCGTCAAAATCAACCTTACGGGCGGAATTGACGAGATAATCGCCGCGCTCGGGGGGAGAGGGAACGCCTCAGGAGTGGAACCCAAGAGATGCAGTTTTTAAGCGGCGTCTCCCTGGGGCAGTTTATTCCAGGCGATTCGCCAATACACCGCCTCGATCCGAGGTGCAAGATAATATGCACTTTTTCGCTTCTAACGGGACTTTTCATGGCGAGCAGCCCCCTTGACTTCGCGCTGTGGGGAGCGCTCCTTTTCGCGCTTGCCGCGATGTCCGGCGTAACGGCCGGCATGATCGTAAAGTCAGCCCGTCCGGTTTTATTCCTGATAATCTTCACCGTTTTGCTGAACGTCTTCTGGACGCCGGGCCGCGAGATCTTCCGATTCTGGGTTTTCAGGGTCACGGCGGAGGGATTGATACTCGCGTTCGAGATGGGGATGCGGCTGTTCTTTCTCGTGATATTTGCCGCTATGCTCATGATGACGACCAGCCCAATGGCTTTTTCCGATGGGCTGGAAAAGCTGCTCTCCCCGCTCAAGGCTGTCGGATTTCCGGCGTCTGAGATGGCAGTCATGATGACGATCGCGCTCCGGTTTATCCCAACTCTCTTCGAGGAGACGGACAGGATCCTGAAAGCCCAGATCTCGCGCGGCGCGGACCTGGAGAGCGGCGGTCTCATTAAGCGCGCGCGGAGCTTTGTCCCTGTTCTCGTGCCGCTTTTCATTCTGGTCTTTCAGAGGGCCGAAAACCTCGCGGTGGCGATGGAGTCGCGCTGTTACGCGCCGGGATCGCCTAGATCGAGGCTCAACCCTCTCGTCTGGCGCCGGAACGACACGGTCGCGCTGACAGGGCTCATCGTCTACATCGCGGCCGTAGTGTTTCTCGATCGCGTTTTTTTGAGATTTATCAGCCTGTGAAGAGCGAAACAGAGCCCCGCGGTTATTTCCGCTACGCC
>JAISQP010000188.1 GCA_031274115.1 Synergistaceae bacterium | reverse complement strand
GGCGTCCGAGCCTTTATCGAGTTCGCGGCTGCCCTTCCCATGAGAGAGTGGTCCTTCGCTCCTCAGGATAACTCTCTTGCGACTATGGCCGGCAAGATACTCCCGGAAGAGGAGAGGATAGATTGGAGCGCGCCAGCGTCCAGGATATGGGGGCTTGTGCGCGCTCTCTCTCCAAAGCCGGTCGCGTGGACGACCGTGCGGGGAAGGCGCCTCAAGGTGATAAAGGCTTCGTTACGCGATGACAGCTCTTTGACTGGTGAGGCGCATGGTGAACTGCTGGGCCTGACCGACGGGGGCGTTGCCGTCGCGTCGGGGGGCGGTTGTCTCGTAATGCGTGAGGTTCAGATGGAAGGCAAAAAAATTCAGACGGCCGCGGACTGGTGGAACGGTCTCCGCGCCGGTCGGGGGGAACGTCTTATATGATTTTCACGAAAGACGGCGGGGAAAATTTCCCCGAAACGCGCATCGAGAGCGGCAGGCTTTATGAGGGCCGTATTTTGAACCTTCGCAAGGATAAAGTGATGCTTTCCGATGACCGGATAGTCTCGCGAGAGGTAGTGGAGCACAAGCCGGCAGTGGTCATATTGGCCGAAAATGAGGCGTCCGAGGTGGCTCTCGTTCGTCAGTACAGGTATCCGGCGGGCGAGATGATGATAGAGCTTCCGGCCGGGATAGTCGAACCGGGCGAGGATTTCGCCTGTGCGGCTGTTCGCGAGTTGCGGGAGGAGACTGGCTGGAAGCCGAAAAAAATGGAAAAGATAGCCGAGTTTTATACGTCTCCGGGTTTCTCTGACGAGTTGATAGCGTTATTCTACGCCACAGGGCTTTCCCAGGACAGACTGCCGATGGACGAGGACGAAATTCTGGTTTCCGGTTTCGCCTCCCGCGCGGATATCGAGGAGCTTTTAGCTAACGGCGCCATAAGGGACTGCAAGACGCTTTTCGGTCTCGAGTGGTGGCTCCGCGCTCATGGAGGAAGACCGTGCTGACGAAAGATTGGGCCGCTTCCGCGCCTGAGGGCGAGGAATACGGGGCGATGGACAGTTTTCTCGAATACATGAGCTTCGAGAGGGAGGCTAGTCCGAACACGGTCAAGGCGTATCGGACCGACCTTCTGGACTGGAGGCGTTTTTGCGCGGAGCAGGGCGCGCAGTATTACCCTGTGACCCCGGAACTGTTTTCAAGATATCTCCTTCAGCTCAAGAAGAGAGGGTTGTCTTCAGGCACGGGAACGCGAAGGGCGGTGACGCTCTCGGCTTTCTCCAAGTATCTGCTCTACGACGGGCGGGTAAAATCCGCGCGTCCGCTCGGGCCGCTGCCAAAGCGTGAAAAAACACTGCCGCAGATAATGACGGAGGGCGAGATAGAGCGCCTCATCGACAGCTGCGAGAAGATAGATTCACCGGGCGAGGCGGAAGGGGTAAAATCGCGCGAGACATACGAAAAAAAGGTCGCGATCGGCACGAGGGACAGGACCATGATAGAGATGGCTTACGACTGCGGCCTGAGGGCAAGCGAACTGTGCTCTCTCAAACTCTCCGACATGGACGAGACGGGAGGCGTGATATACGTGAAGGGCAAGGGCGACAAGGAGAGGATCGTTCCGTACGTCGGCGCGCTTCGGGGCGTTGTGAAAAGATACATCGAGGAATCCCGCCCGGTCCTGTCGAGACATGGCGACGGGAGCGCGAGGGATCTTCTCTTTCTCTCCGCGCGCGGGCGCGCGATGTCGAGAAAAGAGCTGTGGAAAATAGTTCAAAGAAGGGGAAGGAGCGCGGGGATATCTTCGAAGTCCCGTCTTCACCCGCATGTATTGCGGCACTCCTTTGCGACTCATCTTCAGCGGAGGGGAATGGACCTGCGTACTTTACAGGAGCTGTTGGGGCACGCCTCGATCGCGACTACTGAGAAGTACGTTCATCTTGACACGGATTTGAGGGATATTTATGACAGTTTTCACCCACGCTCAAGACATAATCAAGACGTTGAAGGAGGTGACTGAAGAAGGTATAGGGATGCTGAACTCGGAGAAGACCGCGGAGACGCTGTCCGCTATAAACCGCAGGACCACTCTTCGCCCGAAGGTTGGGATCGTCCTCGGATCCGGACTCGGCGGGGTGGCCGACGCCATCGAGAACGCCGTCGCGATCCCTTACGAGGAAATACCCTACTGGCCTCGCACCACCGCAGTTGGACACGCGGGGCGCCTTGTGATAGGCACGTTGGAGAATACGCCGGTAATCGCTATGCAAGGCAGGGTTCACTACTACGAAGGCTACTCCATGGACGAGATAACGTTTCCGATTCGCATCATTGGAGAGATGGGAGCGGGGTCGCTGCTGGCAACCAACGCCGCTGGAGGAGTAAACCTTTCGTTCACGCCGGGGGACCTGGCGGTCATCTGCGATCACATCAACTATATGGGTACGAATCCCCTGATAGGCGCGAACAACAACAAGTGGGGCCCCCGTTTTCCAGACATGACGTATGCCTACGACCCGGATTACATAGAGAAGCTGCTTTGTGTCGCGAACGAGGAGAGCGTCACTCTTCATAAAGGAATATACATAGCCTTCTCCGGCCCCTCGTACGAAACTCCCGCGGAGATCCGAATGAGCCGGATATTGGGAGCGGATGTCGTTGGCATGTCGACTGTCCCGGAGGTCATAGCGGCGAACCATATGGGTATGAGGGTAGCCGCGATATCCTGCGTCTCGAACTACGCCGCGGGAGTGACGACGCAAAAACTCAACCATCAGGAAGTTCTCGACGCCATGAATCGCTCAGGGGAATCAATGACTCGCATGATACGCGGTTTTCTCAGGAAAATCTCCGGCGATGCTGGATGTCATTGAGTTCATAGAACACAAACGCGACGGCTTCGCGCATTGCGCGGCTGAGTTGAGGGAGTTCGTAATTGCCGTAAGAGACGGCGCGATCCCTGATTATCAGGCTGCCGCCTGGTTGATGGCGGTTTTCTTTCGAGGGTTGGATAAGGATGAACTGAGGTTTTTTACGGACGCGCTGGCTCACTCCGGCGATATAGTACGCCTGCCGGGTTCGCTGGGCGTGGTAGTCGACAAACACAGCACAGGAGGGGTTGGGGATAAGACAACCCTGATAGTCGCGCCTCTTGCCGCGGCCTGCGGTCTGCGGGTCGCCAAGCTGAGCGGCAGGGGGCTTGGTTTCACCGGTGGAACGGTCGATAAACTGGAGTCCATACCCGGAATGAACATGTGTCTTTCCGCGGAACAGTTTGTCCGGCAGGCTGAAGAGCTCGGGATCGCGCTGAGCGGTCATTCGCTCGCGCTCGCCCCGGCGGAGGGCAGGTTCTACGCGCTGCGGGACGTTACCGGCGCCGTGCCCTCGCTGCCGCTGATAGCGAGCAGTATTGTCTCGAAGAAAATCGCCGGCGGCGCGGACGCCATCGTATTCGACGTCAAATGCGGCGGAGGGGCTTTCATGAACACGCTCCCGGAAGCCGAGGAACTATCGAGGACGCTTGTCGGTCTCTCCCGCTCACTCGGCAAGAAGAGCGTCTGCCTCATATCCGACATGGATTCTCCGCTTGGAGAATGGGTGGGAAACTCCGTCGAGGTGCTGGAGGCGATAGAAGTCCTTTCCGGCCGGGGGCCGAGAGACACAAGGGAGCTCAGTCTCGCCCTCGTATCGGAAATGCTGCTGATTGGCGGCATCGCCGGGAGCGTCGAGGAAGCCGCGAAGATTGCCGGGAACTCTCTCGACGATGGCGCCGGGTTCAGGAAATTCGAGGAGGTTATACGCTCCCAGGGCGGAGACGCATCTGTGTGCGCCGAACCTGAAAAGATTCTCAGAATTGCCTCCAAAAAAAAGATCGTGGCGTCGACGCGCTCCGGCATTCTGGGAAAGATGGACGCCCGCGCGATAGGTTACGCGTCGCGCGCCCTTGGGGGTGGAAGGTTTCGTAAGGATGACGCCATCGATCCATCAGTCGGTCTGAGGATCCTCAAAAAAAAAGGGGATCGTGTCGGAACCGGAGAACCGCTGATAGAGATATTCTACAATGACGAACGCCAGCTCGAAAAAGCGCTGCCGTATCTCGAAACAATATCGGGAGAAGCTGTGACCGATACCGCGGTGGAAGCCGCGCGCCGGACCGTGCTTGGGCGAGTGGCATAGCGGGTTGACTGAACACGATGATGAGGCGCGCCGGTAACATAGCGGAGATAGAATCGTTTATTCCCGTCGTGATGAGTGAAGCTCGCAGACTCTCAGACGACCTGTTCACGAGGGAAGATCTGGTCCAGGAGGGAATCATCGCCGCCTTACGCGCGCTCGGAACGTACGACCCAGATCGAGGGAGCATCGAAGGCTACGTTCGGACGTGCGCCAGGAACCGGATGATCTCCTACCTCAGGCGCAGTTGGCAGGAATTGCTGCTGGACGAGGAGGCGTTCGACGCTCAGACGTCTGAACTCGACGCGTCTGCCGCGGCTGACGGCGGGCATCAGGAGAGAATAGAGATCGGAGAGGCGCTGACGGGGCTTTTAAACAGCCTCAGTTCGTTAGAAAAGAGCGTGCTCCACGCCTATCTGCGCGAGGGGAGCGTGACGGACGCCGCTTTTTTCCTGAAGTGCGAGCGGAAAAAAGTCGATAACGCTCTTCAGAGAATTCGAAACAAGGCCAGGGGGAAATAATAGAGGAAACCATGAGAACCTATGAGCTTGACATGAGAGGGCTATTTGGCGCGATGATCGTTTTATCCGCGCTGCTTCTTTTCTCCGGTCCCGATGCGTTCGCATATGACGAGGGCGGTAGGGAGAACGCGGTAAGGGTGGCGGAATTTTCAAACTCCCCCTCGGCTCAGTTTTTGCTTATGGCGCTGAACAGATCTTTTGAAAGCGCTGAGAAGCGGCCGTCGCTGTGGCGATCACTGCCCTCCGAGACTGAGGCGGACCGCGCGAACCTGAAAGTCGTCGGCGAGAGCGGGGATTACGATATATGGTTCTCGAGTGACGGCTCAATAGTCCGAAACGCGTTCGGGCAGGGGCTATTGAAGAGTTTTTCTCCGGTATTCGAAGAGGAGATCATCCTGGCGGGACCCATCGGGAGCAGTGAATTTTCAGGTATGAGCGCACTGGACGCGATGAAATAAATTTTTTCCGAAAACCTGCCATTTTTCTCCTTGCTTCGAAACGAATGGGCGGTGCGAACAGAGCTTAGCCTGTGGAAAAACGCCGGCATCATGAACCCCGAGGGCAACCGGCAGTATGTGGAGTCGAGCCGCGACGACGTCACCGCGCTGTTTCAGGCCGGCGAAGAGAAAGCCTTCGTCCTGATCGGGGAGGCGTCTTTCGCCCAATACTCTAATACAATGCAGACGCCTGAGCTGGAGAAAATCGCTGGGACCGGAGAATACAAGAGCTGTTTTCTGTGCGTTGTCAAAGGCTCAGCCTTCAAGAGAGCGCGCGCCGAGGCCGCCGAAGGGTTCGCGGTCTGGTTCAGCGGCAATGAAGCCCGCGAAATTATCAGATCCTTCGACATCGGCGGATTGAAACCATTCAGACCCGTCCCTCCTTTAAAATAACGCCAATCCTAAACCGCAGGCTCAAGACCGTGGGTTCCACCCACACCCGCCGGGGGACTGAGTCCCCCGGACCCCCGTAATAGTTTTTCCTTTCACCCTGCGGGTGAAAGGAAAAACTTATTGGAGGTCTTGCCTATGGTTTGACGGCCAACCTCGCGAGTGGTAAAACAACCTATAATGCAATATAATTGCAGTTATCTCATTCACGGCGGTGAGGTCCTTGCTTGAGGTCCGAGTTAAAAAGAACTTCGGCGAATTCGCGATGGATATGGATTTTTCTCTTGACCCGACCGGGATCACGGTTTTTTTCGGAAAATCCGGAGCGGGCAAGACCACCCTCGTAAACATGATCGCGGGGCTCGTTCGTCCCGATCAGGGCGTCATATCATGCGGAGGAAGAGAGTTTTTCAGCTCCGGGAGGAAATTTTCCCTTCCTCCCGAGAAGCGCGGGTTGGGCTATGTCTTTCAGCAGTGCCGTCTTTTTCCGCATTTGTCGGTGAGGAACAATATCCTCTTTGGCCCGCGTTTTTGCGGCAGACGGTTTGACGAGTCTTTCTTCCAAAAAGTCGTCGAAGTTCTGGGAGTCGGGAGCCTTCTCGAACGGAGGCCAAACTCCCTGTCCGGAGGCGAGAGCCAGCGCGTCGCGATCGGCAGGGCGCTCCTCTCCTGCGAATCGTTTCTGCTGATGGACGAACCGCTGTCATCGCTGGACATCGAAAGAAAGGAGGATTTGATCGAGTATATAGCTTCAATACCGCAAAATTTCGGCATACCGGTTATCTACGTCACTCATTCCAAAGAGGAGCTGTCGCGGCTGGCCGACAGAGTGCTGCTGATCAGCGGCGGAAGAGCGGAATCGATCTTGTCGCTGAAGTAGAATACGCCAGCGCCGCGACGAAGGTTTCGTCATCAAAAATTCAGAAAGGATGTGGTCGATCATGAGCGTGACGAGAAAATTTTTTTCGGTTTTCGTATGTGTATCCGCGCTTCTTATTTTGTCCGGCGCCGCGTTTGCCGATGGCGTGAGGATCACGACGGGGGCTGGTTACAAGACGATGGTGGAGGAGCTGAGCAGCGCGTTCCGCGAGAGCGGAGGGACTATAGAGGAGATGTACGGCGGGCACATCGGACAGATGCTGATGCAGATAAAGCAGGGCAGCGACGTGAACGTAGTCATATCCGACAAGGGGTCTCTCGAGGAGATGTCGCAGGGCGTAGAGTTCGACGCGATGGAAAGTCTCGGCGACACGCTCCTTGTGCTCGCGTGGCGGAAGGGCATAAAGATCGAGAGCCCCAAGGATCTCGAAAAACCCGATGTGAAGTCCGTCTGCCACCCGGACTCGAAGTCCGCGATATACGGCAGGGCCGCCAGCAAATTTCTCGAATCGTCCGGGATCGGCAAAAATATCGAGGGCAAGCTCTCTGTCGTCTCATCGGTTCCGCAGGTTTTCGCGTACCTCTCCTCCGGCGAGATGGACGCCGGTTTTGTGAACCGCGTGATGGTGATAAACGGAGGGGATAAAGTCGGGGGCTGGATCGAGATAGCGGAGGGATATCCGTCGCTCGAAATGGTGGCGGCGGTTGTGAAGGGAAACGGAAAGGATCCCGAAGTCGCGAAGTTTCTGGAGTTCCTGCGCGGCGAGAAGGGGAAGGAAATTTTGAAGAAAAACGGAATATGGTAGAAAAACAGATGACGATGGAGAGCCCTGGATGGCCGCGCAAAGACGGGTTTTAGCAAAAGGACGGCAGTAATGGCGTTGTCGTTTCCAATTCTGCTCTCTCTGCGCGTCTGCGTTCTTTGCCTTGCGCTCTTTATCGTCCTCGGGCTTCCGCTTGCTTATTGGGGGAGCCGGTCCCGTTCGTTCGCGAGCCGGACCGTCTCTTTTTTTATTACGCTGCCGCTCGTCTTTCCTCCGATAGCCATGGGCTTCATGCTTCTCACGCTCCTGGGGAGAAATGGGCCCATTGGCAGACCGCTCGGGCTTTTCGGCGTTCGCGTCGTCTTCTCTCAGTTCGCCGTCGTGCTGGCCGCGTTTATCGCTGGGCTGCCCATGGTGGCGCGCCCTCTTCAGGCCGCTATGGAGAAGATCGAGGTGATCCGTCTCGAGGAGGCGGCTCGCACGGCAGGGTGCGGGCCGCTTAAGGCATTTTTGCTGATTACTATTCCGCAAGTCGGCAATACTCTTGTCTCCGGGTTGCTTCTCGGGGTCGCCAGAGCTTCCGGGGAGGTCGGCATCACGATGATGATAGGCGGCAACATAGCTGGCAGGACTAACACGCTCTCGCTCGAGATATACAACAGCGTTTCGCGCGGGGATTTCGACGCCGCGATGAGGCTCTGCGCGATTCTCGCGGTAGTTGGGCTGGTTCTCTACGTTCTGCTCGAAAAATATCGAATGAAGGAGATTTGACGAGGGAGCATGTTTTTTATCCCAGATTCTTTTATTGACAATCTTATATCGGAGGATCTGCACATCTTCGATCTGACTTCCGAGGCGCTCAGAATCGGCGGCGAAGGCGAAATCGAGTGTTTCCCAAAACGCGCATGCGTAGTAGCCGGCTTGGAGGAGGCTGCCCGCGTATTCAGAAGGGTCGGCGCGCGCGCGGAGCTGTTCCGCAAGAGCGGAGACTGGCTGGATGGCGGGACAATATGTATGAAAGCGCAAGGAAGCGCGGACCAACTGCACGCCGTCTATAAAGTGGCTCAGAATATAATGGAGTACTCGTCCGGGATTGCCACGAGGTGCGCGGAGATGTTGCGAAACGCGCGCCGGGCATCGCCGGGCATCGAGGTGTCGGTTACGAGAAAACACTTTCCAGGTTCGAAGCTGCTTTCTTTAAAGGCGGCCCTAGCCGGCGGCGCTTCGCCTCATCGCCTCGGACTCTCAGACTCGATTCTCGTCTTCGATCAGCACAGGGTTTTCACGGGCGGTTCGGAGGGTTTCATACAAATGATACGGAAAATGGCGGCCCGATTTCCCGAAAGAAAAATCGCTGTTGAAGCCAGCGATCCGGATGAAGCTTTTGCCTTCGCGTCCGCAGGCGCCGACGCAGTTCAGTGCGAGCGCTTCTCTTCGGAGGAATTGTGCGGCCTCGTCCGCAGGTTGAGAGACGCTAACTTGGACGTGAAAATTCTCGCCGCCGGAGGCATAAACGCCGATAACGCCTACGACTATGCCGCGTCCGGAGTGGACGTGCTCGTGACGTCGTGGGTCTACTTCGGCAAACCCGAGGATATAAAAATGAAATTTACGGTTAAGCCGCCAGAACCTCGCTGAGTATGCCGGCGCCGCAATTTCTTGTCTTCCTTCCGAAGTGTTTGAGACAAAAACAGAGTTGAATTTGACGCGACAAACGTGACGCTGCATTGAAATATGAGGAATTTGTATGCGTTTGGCTGTTTATCTTGCTTTTTATCGGCGACTATTGAATCTTCGAGATATAAGTGATAATATCACTTTACGCAATTGCGTTGCATTTAAGCAATAGGATCATGTATTTCTCCTCCGTTTCGCCTCTTGGGTTTTTCTTTGACCCGTGAGTATTAACAACCCTTCTATTCGACAGGAGCCCGCCGACCGACCGGGCTCCTGTTCTTTGCGCGCCCGGCGTAAGAAGGCGTCCATGACGCTCTCCGGCTCGTCGTTTTCGATCTTCTTCGGCGCGCTTTATTTCCTGGAAAATTTTTGTGGATTTTAAAATTTCTTCGCCTTTTCGCTTGCGCGAAGACGCCTAACTCGTGTTATTATTTTTTCGCACTCCTAACTACCGATGATTGGGGTTGTCATATTGAAGAG
>JAISQP010000035.1 GCA_031274115.1 Synergistaceae bacterium | reverse complement strand
AGGAAGCGATCCACCTGCGTCCCTTCGTTCTCGAACCACACCGGTTCGAACGGGACAGGTTCGCGCCCGAAACACACGTCCATCTGTTCATAGAACGATACCATGTTGAGGTTGACTGGCCTTGCGGTTATGGCGAAACTGGTCGGCATGTAGCGAATCTCCCCGTCAATAATCTGATAGACAGACACGCCCGAAATACCCTTCATGAGGAGCATGACCGCGGCGGCGCCGATTTCCTTGCCGAAGTTTACATCGTATGCGTTTGTCGAACCGGAGCGCACGAGGTGACCGGGCGTAACCTCCCTTATCTCCGGGTACTCCAGAACGCCCTCTACGTACATTCCGCACACCTTCATAAACTCTTTTATCTCCGAGTCCGAGCGCATCCTCATCTCCAGGGCGTTGCGCACGTACTTGGCGGCCCCGCCAAGCCGTATGTGCCCAAACGCGTCCTTCGTCCCGTCCTCTGTGAAGAGGTCGCCGTTCTCGTTTCTGATGCCCTCGGCCACGACGACGCTGTACGTTCCGGAGTAGACGTCGCTTCGCAGTATGCGTCTCATGTAGTAGCGCTTCATGTGGTTGTAGACCTCATCGAAGTCAACCGGTATCTCCGGTATCAGTATGCAGTCGGCGTCCGCCGCTATCCCGCCTCGAAACGCGGTATGGCCGGTGTAGCGTCCGAAGACCTCCACGATCATGATCCTGTTATGAGTGCGCCCCGTCGTCTTTATCTCCTCCAAGATGTGGGATATCTTATTGACAGCGGAGTCGCCTCCTACGGAATACGTCTGGAGATCGAGATCCATCGTCTTTGGGGCGTGAACGCAGGGTATTCCGTTCTCCGAAAGGTCCACTACGACGCTGCCTGTGTCGTCGCCGCCGGATATGACGAGCCCTCCTATGTCGAACTTCTTCAGACCGACCAGGATTCGCTTGTACTTGTCGGGGTTTTCGATCTTCGATATCTTCACTCTCGAGTGTCCGGCCTCAGAGCCCGAAAACATTGAGTTTACATGGTCGACGCGCTCCTCGTCGAGCCTCGTCAGCCTGTCCATCTCGACGAGATTATAAAGCCCGGCGTAGCCGTTGGGGATGATATAAGCGCCTATGCCGTTTGCAAGCGCGATCTTGGCCGCTCCGCGCACCACTGCGTTAAGCCCGCCGCAGTCGCCTCCGGCCGTGATAATGCCGATGTTCTTAATCGTTCCGCCCATCAGGATATCCCCTTTCGCCCCGATTCAACCGCCGGGACAAGACTGGTTCAACGACAGATAATAGCATAATTCGCCGGCTTGAAATGAATTTTTCCTGATGCTGATATATAATTAATTTTATGTTCATCGGAGGAGGGCGTTTAATTGACAGCCAGAACAGCCATGATTACAAGAGGCGCTGTGATAGCCTCGCTTTACGTTGCCCTGACGCTTATTTTTCAGCCGATATCGTTCGGCGTCGTACAATTTCGCGTGGCCGAAGCCCTGACGCTCTTACCGGTTCTATGGCTGGAGGCAGTGCCGGGCTTATTCGTTGGCTGCCTGATCGCGAATATCTTTGGAGGGTTAGGACTCTGGGATATCTTTCTAGGGAGCGCAGCCACGCTGACAGCCGCCGTTCTCACGCGATTCGCGCCAACCCTTCCGCTCGCGGCGGCTTCCCCTGTGGTCGTCAACGGCCTGGTTGTGGGCTGGTATTTATCATTCATCACCGACACGCCATTTATAATAACAGCCGCATACGTGGCGGCGGGAGAGGCCGCAGCCTGCTTCGCGCTGGGAATACCTCTCATCAAACTACTGAAGAAGATAAATTAACGTAAAAAAGACGAGAAAACACTTGCACATATTCGATAAATCGTAGAAACTATTACAGTAATACCCGCAATAAAAATTTGGAAACGCTGGGTTTGGGTTGTCCCATGAATTCAAGAGGGAGTGATATTTTGAGTCAATGGCTCAAAACAAAGCTGAAGCAGCTATGGTTCCCGGCGCAGTTTCGTCTGCCTGAACCCGAATTTACCAAAGAACAGCTCGACCTTCTGGAGGAGCTGATTCAGCTTATTCAACCCACCCTTTCCAAAGCGGAGAGCGACGCGGCCGACGAAAGAGTCAGCATGGCCCGTTTTCTCGTGGATCTTGGCACGGGGGTTTGGCGCATACGGCGCAAGATCGAGAGCCTTTCGCGTATGCCGAAGGAGATAAAAGACGCGTTATACTCCCTGGAGAGCACATGGGCGTCCATGGCCGGAGGAGGCGTCGAGATCATAGACCATATAGGCGCGATTCCCTCGAAAAACGAGGCCAAGGTGGTCGAGGTGCGCGACATACCGAACCTGTCGCGGGATCAGGTCATAGATACCCTAAAGCCGACCATCCTCCTTCGCGGCGAGGTGATACAGGTCGGCGAAGTGGTGGTTGGACGTCACGTCAGCGCGGAAGCGCCGGCGGAGGATACGCCGGGCGAGGAAGCGGAAGACGAGCCGGTAACGACCGTCGAGGTGGAGACACTCTCCATCGAAGAGCCGATAACCGCGACGCCCGAGACCGATGAGGCGCCTGAGGAACTTCCGGGAGATGAGAACACGGAAGCCGGCGGCGAAGGGGTTCTCCTTGAGGAAACTCCGCCCGACGACGCGGGCGAGTCCTCCGCGGAAGCCGAATCCCCGCCGGAGGCCCCGATGCTCGACGAGACCACGGGAGAGGATGCCGGCGCGATTTTGGACGATAAACCGGCGGAACATCTTGCCGAGGCTGACGAGGAACCCGTCGAGGTTCCCGACGTTCAAGATGACGCTGCGGAGGAACTCCCGGCCCAGACAGTGGAGGAACTTCCCGTCGAGACACAGGAGAGCGATTTAACGACCGAGACCCTCGTCGAGCGGGTCGAAACGCACACGGACCCCTCGCCTGACGCGCAGACGACAGAAACTCATGAGGACGAGGCGCCGGAGGAGAAACCCAAGAAGAGGAGAACCGCCCGAAAGCCCAAGGCCGAAAAAATCTCCGATGGGGACGAGGCGCCTAAAACAAAGCGGACACGCAAAAAAAAGCAGGCCCAAGAGGC
>JAISQP010000028.1 GCA_031274115.1 Synergistaceae bacterium | reverse complement strand
AATTCTGAGCACAAGAAATATCCGTATCTGCTGAAGGGAGTATCCATAGAACGCCCGAATCAGGTCTGGTGTACGGATATAACGTACATACCGACGAAGAAAGGTTTTGTGTATCTTGTAGCGATAATGGACTGGCACAGTCGTTGTGTGTTGTCTTGGGAGCTTTTCTAACAGCATGGAATCATCGTTCTGCGTGAAGGCGCTGGAGCGGGCTATATCGAAGTACGGAACACCTGAGATATTTAACAGCGATCAAGGCTCGCAGTTCACAGATCACAGATTCACAGGTGTTTTGGAACAAAATGGAGTAAGGATAAGCATGGACGGCAAAGGCCGTTGTATGGACAATATATTCATAGAGCGTTTATGGCGCAGCGTAAAATACGAGGAGGTGTATATCAAGGAGTACGGAACACTGCCCGATGGCTATGTTAAAATATGCGGCGTGGGTTTTATGAAGGCTAACTAATCGGCGTTTCCGGGAGCGCTAAAACGTCCGGAAATTATCGCGGAGGTGTTCAGGATGACGATTCGTCCAACAAGGATGGTTGTATCGCTTGACAATTACAGGTACAACTATCGCGCGATCCGCGATTACGTCTCGGGCTCGAAGGTCATAGCGGTGGTGAAGGCGAACGCTTACGGCATTGGGGCGATCCCGGCCGTGTGGGCCTTGAAGGCGGAGGGGGCGGATTTTTTCGCGGTAGGCACGCCGGACGAGGCTGTCGAGCTTCGCGAAGCGGGGGTGCTCGACTCGCTGCTCGTTCTCGGCGCTTCTCCTTACGAAGCGGCGGGCATATACGTCAGGCTCGGCGTCAGCGCGACGATTACGGACCTCCCGATGGCGGAGGCCATGTCCAGGGCGGCCGTCCGGCTCGGCGCGCCGGCTCGCGTTCACTTGAAGGTCGACAGCGGAATGGGGCGGCTCGGATTTCTTCCCGACGCCTCGCTCAGGGCGGCGGAGGAGATAAGCGGAATGCCCGGAGTCGAACTGGAGGGAGTCCTGACGCACTTCGCCTCATCGGACGAGGAAGACCTCTCCCATACATGGCGCCAGTTCATGACCTTCTCCTCTGTGGTCCGCTCGATAAAGGACGCCGGCATCGCCGTCCCAATCGCCCACTGCTCCAACTCAGGGTCGATAATGGCCGGCCTCTCGGAGATGTTCATGGACGCCGTGCGGCCCGGACATATATTGAGCGGCGTCATACCGACTCCTGAATGCCGGGACGGCGTGAGGATAAAGCCGTGTTTCGAGGTCAAAACCGCCATCGCCGCGATCAGAGACCTTCCCCCGGGGTCGGGGGTCAGCTACGGGCTGACGTACACGACGAGGGAGACGGAGCGGATCGCCATACTGCCCGTAGGTTACGGAGACGGATACAGCCGCGTTCTCTCAAACGCCGGACATGTTCTGATAGGCGGGAAACGCTGCCCTGTCAGGGGAAGGGTCTGCATGGATCAGTGCGTCGCGGACATATCGCGCGTTCAAAACGCAAAGGTCGGAGACGAAGCGGTCTTAGTCGGCAGACAGGGCGGCGAAGCCATAACGATGGAGGAAATGGCGGAATTACTCTCGGTCAACGCCGCCTCGGTCCCGCTCTCTTTCACGGCGAGAATCCCGAGAGAATATATTTAGGGAAAGGCTGATTTATCGTTAGGGGCCTAAAGGGTGGAGATTTAAACCCTTGCGGCGTCTGTGTTCTTAAACAGCAAAACGTCGCTTAAGCGAATTAATCAGTCTTTCCTTAGCGGCCTGTGGCAAGCGCAGTAATGCCCCTTCCCGACTTCGACCATGTGAGGGGCAAGCTCGCGGCATATCGTGGAGGCAACGGGGCAGCGCGTGTGAAAACGGCAGCCGGACGGGGGGTCAGAGGGGCTAGGAATATCTCCCTTGAGGACGGTCTTCTCTTTTTTCACGCGCGGGTCGAGGTTCGGTATCGCTGAGAGCAGGGCTTGCGTGTACGGATGCGCCGGCGAGTCGAAGAGCCGCCTCTTGTCCGCCGTCTCCACGAACTTCCCGAGATACATGACGCATACTCTGTCCGAGATGTGCCGAACGACGCTCAGGTCGTGCGAGATGAAGATATAAGCCATTCCAAACCTTTCCCGCAAACCCTTCAGCAGATTTATGACCTGAGCCTGGATGGAGACGTCGAGGGCCGAAACCGGCTCGTCGCATACGATGAGCTTAGGGTTTAGGGCGATCGCGCGCGCAATGCCTATCCTCTGACGCTGACCTCCGGAGAACTCGTGCGCGTACCGGGACACGCCGCCGCGGTCCAGGCCGACCGTCTCCATGATATTCATTATCCTGGCCCTGCGCTCGCGGCCGGAGCAAACGCCGTGGATATCGAGCGGCTCGCCGACGATGTCGCCTACCGTCATCCTGGGGTCGAGCGACGCGAACGGGTCCTGGAAGATGAACTGCATGTCCCTTCTCTTCTTACGCAGCTCAGCGCCGCTCAGGGCGGCGAGGTCGACTCCGCCGAAGCGGACGCTGCCCGAGGTCGGCTGGAGGAGGCGGACAATGGCGCGTCCGAGAGTGGACTTGCCGCAGCCCGACTCCCCTACCAGCGCGACTGTCTCGCCCTCCCGGACCTGAAGCGACACCCCGTCCACCGCGCGCACGCAGGCGCCGCGCGAAAAAACGCCGCCCGGCGCCCGGAACCATTTCTTGAGTTCCCTCACCTCGAGCAGCGGTTTTTCCTCCTCGGCCTCCACTATTTGAGCCAGTTCCGCCGATTCATTCAGCCCCGTCGCATTCTCCCCCCTTCTGATCGGGCGCGTATTTCCAGCAGCTCACGGCGTGATATCCGCCGTCCTGAGCGCCCCTTTTCATCGTCTCCGGTTCCGTGAAGCATACTTCCCGCGCCTCCGGACAGCGCGGTCTGAAGCGGCACCCCGCCGGCAGAAACGCCATGTTCGGAACGGCGCCCGGGATGACGTTCAGCGTGTCCGCGTCGCGGTCCAGCCGCGGAACCGCGTTCAGGAGCCCTTCCGTGTACGGGTGAAGAGGCGCGGTCAGGACGTCCATCTTGGTCCCCTCTTCTATGATCTTTCCGGCGTACATGACCAGGACTCTGTCCGCGGTCTCCGATATCACCCCCAGGTCGTGGGTAATCATTATCACGGCCATGCCTGTCTTTTCCCTGAGTCCGTCGATCAGCTCGATTATCTGCGCCTGGATGGTGACGTCGAGGGCGGTAGTCGGCTCGTCGCATATCAGAACGTCCGGCTTGCAGCAGAGCGCCATCGCGATCATCACGCGCTGACGCATACCTCCGGACAGCTGGTGCGGATACTCCCGCGCGCGTTTCGCCGGCGCGGGGATGTTGACCGTCTCCAGCATTTCAGCAGCCCTCGTCATCGCCTCGCGCCTTCCAAGGCCCTCATGAAGTCGCAGCGCCTCAGCTATCTGCGCTCCGACGGAGAAAACGGGGTTGAGCGACGTCATCGGCTCCTGAAAGATCATTGCTATCCTGCCGCCGCGAATTTTCCGCATCTCCTCGGACGAAAGCCCGAGCAGGTCCCTGCCTCTGTAAAGTATCTCACCGCTTTCGACGCGGCCCGGCGCGGAGACGAGCCGCATTATTGAGAGCGCGGTCACGCTCTTGCCGCAGCCAGACTCGCCGACTATCCCCAGCGTCTCGCCCCTCGACGCCTCGAAGCTCACGCCGTCCACGGCCCTGACAAGGCCCTGCTTTGTGTTGAAGCTCGTCCGCAAATTTCTCACCCGTAGCAGCTCTTCCACGCTATACGCCCCTAATCGCGCAGACGGGGGTCGAGCGCGTCGCGCAGGCCGTCGCCGAAGATATTGAACGAGAGGACGGTCGCTATGATAGCGAGCCCGGGAGCTATGCTGTAATACGGATAAAAACTTATGTACTGCTGGGCCGCGCTTATCATCTGCCCCCAGCTCGCGGTCGGAGGGCGTACTCCCAGGCCTATATAGCTCAGCGAGGCCTCCGTCAGAATGGCGTCGGGAATGCCGAGCGTCACCAGGACTATTATCGTCGAAAAGCAGTTCGGCAAAAGATGGCGGAGTATGATCCTGGCGTTAGACCCGCCGCATACGAGACAGGCCTGCGCGTACTCCATCCCGCGAAGCTGCATAACCTGTCCGCGCGCGAGCCTGGCGTAGCGGGTCCAGGACAGAAGCCCAAGCGCTATGAAGACGTTTATCACACCCGGCCCGAGGACGAACATGACGGCTATCGCGAACAGCAGCTCCGGAAACGCCGAGAAGATATCGATCATCCGCGATATGAGCGTGTCCGCGAACCCCCCGTAAAAACCGGCTATCGCGCCCATGAATACGCCGATGCAGCAGGCTATCAGCTGCGAGACGAGCCCCACGGAGAGCGATATCCTGGCGCCGAAGATCAGACGCGAGAGGATATCGCGCCCCATCTCGTCGGTCCCGAGCGGGTACTTGGCGCTTGGCCCGCGCAGACTCTCGCCCAGCGACTGCCGCGCTGGGTCGTAGGGCGCGATCCACGGCGCCAATACCGCAAGAGCGACGAGCGCGGCTAAAACCGCGGCGGCCAGGAGGACGAGGCGATTTTCGCAAAGCCTGACGAGGCTGTCGGCGAAAAAACCGCCCCGCGTTGGTCCGGGCGCCGCGCCGTCAAACCGCGAATCCCCCGGGCCGTTTGAAACTTCCCTCGTTCCTTCGACGTCTGGAATTTTTTCCATGTCAGTGACGCCGCTCGCCCCCGCCGTAGCGGACGCGCGGGTCGATGAAGGCGTAGGAGATGTCCACGGCCAGGTTCGTCAGGACGAAGACAACCGCCACATAGAGCACAGTCCCCTGGAGCATGGGAAGATCTCTCATCAGTATGCTGTCCACCATCAGCTTGCCTATGCCGGGAATGGCGAAAACCCACTCCGTCAGCATCGAGCCCGCCAGAAGGTTGCCCAGCTCGGCGCCGGAGAGGGTCACGATAGGGATGAGGGCGTTTCTGAGCGCGTGCCGCAGCACGACCGCCCTCTCCGCGAGCCCCTTCGCCCTTGCCGTGCGGATGTAATCCTGACTTATCGCCTCGAGCACGCTCGTCCTGGTGAGCCGGGAGATCGACGCCATATAGTGCGCGCCGAGCGCCGCGGCGGGAAGGACGAAGCTCCCCGGCGAGTGGACGCCGCTAATGGGGAGCCAGCCGAGCCGCAGTCCGAAGATCATCTGGAGTATGATCGCGATCCAGAAAACGGGGGCCGATATGCCCAGCACAGAACAGCCCGTCACGATCGAGTCGAACGCCCGCCCCCTCTTCAGCGCGGCCGCGACGCCCGCAGAGACTCCGAGAACGAGCGCCGCCGCGTAGGCTGAAGAGGCGAGGCGCAGCGTCACTCCGAAGCGCCTCGTGAGGGTCGCCATGACCGGCGCCCTCGTAAAATACGACCGTCCGAGATCGAGCCTGACGGCCCTCGATAAGAACCCGGCATACTGCGCGATCTTCGGCCTGTCGAGCCCCATTTCGCGCCTGACGCGCTCTACAGCCTCGGGCGTGGCCCTCTTCTCGAGCATCAGCAGCACGGGATCTCCCGGCACGATGTTCATCAGGATAAAAGTCACCACGGAGACGCCCCACAGAACGACCACTGTCTGCAGCAGGCGCTTCAGAATATATCCCGTCATCGGGCCGGCTCGGGGCGGACCCGCTGACGGCGAGCTCGAAACGCCATTATTTCTCTATATAAGCGTCGAAGAAGTGATACGTATTGTCCGAACTCTTGTGCAGATCCTTGACGTAGGGCTTCGCGAGATAGAAACTGTTCTCGTGGTAGAGCGGTATTACGGAGAAGTCCACGCGCGAGGCCATGTGATCCGCTTTTTTATAGAGTTCCTCCCTCTTTGCCGGGTCGGTCGTCGATCTCGCGTCCTCCAGCAGTTTGTCGAAGGCTTTGCTGTCATAGTTGTTCGAGAGCATCGCTGCGTTCGACGAGTGGAGATACGAGAATATAAATCCGTCGGGGTCCGGGAAATCCGTGTACCATGTGCCTATGTAAAGAGGTATCTTGCCCGACCGGCGAATGTCGGACCACGACCCCGAGTCCACCTGTACGATGTTGACGGTTATTCCGATCGCCTTGAGCTGCTCCTGCACGGCGAGGAGAGTGCGTCCATAGGGTCCGTTCGCCTGCTCGCCGCGGATGTAGCCGTCGACCTCGAAGCCCTTCGCGTAGCCGGCCTCCTCCATGAGCTTCTTCGCCTTCTCTATGCTGTACTCGAACTCCGGCGCGTCCCTGTCGAACCCGAGCATGGACGGGGGTATGAAGGTCGCAGCGAGCGAAACAGTGTCGCGAAGCAGATCGTGAACCAGCGCCTTCCTGTCGATCGCGTATCCTATCGCCTCGCGGACCTTTGGATTTTTGAGATGCTCGTGTTTCGTGTTCGGGCTTACGAAGATCGTCCCCTGCGGCGTGTAGCTGCCGATCTCCTTCGCGAAGCGGCTCTTCGAGTACTCGGGGTAGAGCGTGGCTTCGAGCGCCACCACGTCCAGGTTGCCGCGCTCATACTCCATCCGGCGGGTGTTCGGGTCCTCTATGAAGACAAAGTCGATCGCGTCGAGCTTGGGTTTTTTTCCGTGGTAATTCTCGAAACGCTCCATATAGCAACCGTTATCGGGGTCTAATTTCGTGATCTTGAACGGCCCGGTCCCGAAATACTCGGTAACTCCCCAGTCCTTGCCGGCCTCGCGGCAGGCTTTTTCCGGGTAGATGCTCCCGTAAGGCTGGCCTATGGCCGACAAGAAGGGTGCGTATGGATATTCCAGGGTTATCTCGAAGTTGAGATCGTCGATAATTTTGAAACCCTTCAGGCTCTTCTCCCTGCCCTCGAGCATATCCTTCGCCCCGACTATCATGTCGGCGATATAGGAGTTGATCGCGCCGTTCTCGGGAACGAACATGCGCTCGAAGGAGAACTTCACGTCCGAGGCCTTGAGCGCCGAACCGTCGTGAAACTTTATCCCAGGCTTCAGTTGGAAGGTGAAGACCTTTCCGTCTGCCGAGACCTTCGGCATCTCCTTCACGAGGACGGGGACGAGGTTCATCTTGTAGTCGAACGCCACGAGCGGCTCCGCCGCGTGATCGGAGATATCCATCACCTCCGGGTATGTGTTGAACTGCATATCGAGCGTCGATCTCCTGTTGACGGCCCCGTAGCGCAGCACCTGCTTTTCGGCGGCCTCCGAAGCCGGCGAACAACAGAGCGAAATCAAAAACGCGGCCAAAACAGCAAAACTGAAAAACCTCTTCATAATCTCATTCCCCTTACCGTTATTA
>JAISQP010000001.1 GCA_031274115.1 Synergistaceae bacterium | reverse complement strand
GTCTTCACCAACGACAGAAAGCGCTTCAACGTCGGCGTCATGCACGGGGCGGCACGGATAATAACGGGCGTGATCGTGAAACAGAATCCAAACGGCTTCAAAGTAACCACCCCAAAGAGCACCATTGGAATCAGAGGAACGATTATTACCATCTCGGTATCTGAGCGCGTCGAGACCGTTACGGTGAACGAGCTTAGCGAGGGGAGCAGGGTTACGCACAACAACAGAGAGACCGGCGAAACCAAAACGATGACCATGCCGGGGGACACCGTTTCAATCACGACGAGCACAGTCGACAATCCGGTGACCGGGGTAATCTCGACGACCACCACCACTGAAACCTCCGGCGCCGGAGTCATAGACGGAGACCGCGACAATGCGGGCTTCGACAAAAGCGGCGGCGGCGACAACCCTCATGCGCGTGAAAGCAGCTCCAACGAGAGCAGAGGGAGCGGTGGCGGCGGTGAGGGCGGTCATGGCAATCACCACAATCACGGCAATGGGACGAGCCAAGGCGGCGGCGGTTGCGGGGGCGGCAACAGCGCTCCGGGGCGCGGCGGCGCGCTGAATGCTTCCTGTTGATTAAAGGAAAGGCTGATTTATTTATTGTTAGAGGCCTGAAGGGTAAAGATTAAAATCCCGATGATCTCTGCATTCGTAAACGGCAGCATGTCGTTTTAGCGATTTAATCAGTGTTTCCTTTAAATGCTTGCGCTTTCGCGAAAACGTTATATAATGGCTGACGTTGCGCAAAAGATTTCATCAGTTATCTAGGAGGATGCAGCCAATGAAAAAAAACATACATCCAAAATATGAGGGATGCACGGTAGTCTGCTCGTGCGGAAACACCTTCGCAACGAGGTCGACTCAGTCCGATATGAAGGTGGCGGTGTGCAACGCATGCCATCCCTTCTATACGGGAAAGAAGGGCAGAGTCATAGAAGCGGGGCGCCTCGAGAAGTTCCGTCAGAAGTACGCGGGAGTCGACTACGGACAGAGGAACAAGAACGCGGACGCCGAGTAGCGAAGAGTTTTTACAGGACAAAAGCGTCAAAGCTGATTTTTCGCAATAGCCGTTGGGCGTTTTTTCAAATCCCTTATGTCGAAGGAGTTATGATGTGAGGGATTTTTTATTTTGATCGTTTGATCGCGGGGGTAAAATTCGAAAAACTAAAGGAGGCGAAGCTCGATGTCATGCGAGGTTCACCTCGCGGCATACACGCCTGAACCGTCGCGAGTTGTAGCGTCAGCGGCTAAGCTGTGCTACAGCGCGTCCTCCGCGACCGACCTTTTTTCCGGCCTCGACGAGACGAAGACAGGCGAATTCCTGAGAAAGCTAGCGTCCGTAGGACACTTCTCACCCTTCGAACACGCCTCCTTCACTTTCGCCGTGGACGGTCTGAGCCGCGTGGCGTCGCATCAACTCGTGCGTCACCGCGTAGCGAGCTTCTCTCAGCAGAGCCAGCGATACGTGGTCATGGGCGCTCCAAAAGCGGTGATCCCGCCGGAGGTGGCTCGCATTCCGGAAGCCGCGGCAATCTTCAGCGAGCAGGTCCGCTCCGCTCACAGAACATACGGACGCCTCGTCGAGCTCGGCGTTCCGAAAGAGGACGCGAGGTTCATACTCCCCCACGGGTGGGAGACCAGCCTGATGATCACGATGAACGCGCGCGAGCTGCGCCATTTTTTCGCCCTGAGACTCTGCCGCAGAGCGCAGTGGGAGATTCGCGATCTCGCGCGGAAGATGCTGACGCTCGTGCGCGAGGCGGCGCTCGAGCTCTTCGATCCCGCCGGACCAACCTGTCTCACCGACGGGCGCTGCAGAGAGGCCCAGAGCTGCGGGCGGCCGTTCGCAAGCGTGGAGGAATTGACGGAACGACAGAACACTGATTGAATCGCGAACGGCATCTAACAATAAATCGGCTTTATCGAATTGACTGACTCGGAGGAGATCGATGAATACCAGCATAAAACGAAGATTCAAGGCTGCCGGCGTCATGACGTACGCGCTCTGCGATATAGCGTCGCTTTTGGCGGACGAGTCGAGGAGGATACCGGTCGGGGGTCAGGCGGTGATCGAAGGGGTCCTCATGAAGGGACCGGAACACTGGGGACTCGCGGTCCGGGCGCCGGACGGCAGCCTGTGGACAAAGACGTGGAGCGGCGCGGACTGGCTCAAAAAGGGCGCGTGGAAGTGGCCTGTGATACGGGGATTTGCCTCGATGGTCGAGATGATGAAAGTGGGGATCCGCGCGCTGTCGTTATCCGCCGAACGCGCTCTGGGCGAGGAGGAAAAGTTCTCGCTCCCCGAGACGCTTCTCTCGATCGGAATGGCCGTTTTAATGGTGGCCGGGCTCTTTATCGCGCTGCCGGTGTGGCTGTCGGACCTCCTGGCCGGCAGGCTGGACGCGTCATACGCGATGAAGAACGTGATCGAAGGGGTCGTCAGGTGCTCCGTCTTCGTCGCTTACATAGCCGTAATCGGCATGTGGAAGGACATACGCCGCGTCTTCTCCTACCACGGCGCCGAGCACAAGACTATAAACGCTTACGAGAACTGGGTCGATCTCTCACCGGAGAGCGTGGCGGCCTGTTCGAGGATACACCGCAGGTGCGGCACGTCGTTCATGCTGGTGGTGGTCGCTGTGAGCATCTTCGTCTTCTCGTTCTTCGGGGAGGGGCCGATCTGGGTTCGGGCTCTGGCGAGGGTCGTTCTGCTGCCTCTTGTCGTGGGCGTCTCCTACGAGGTAATCCGGGGAGCGTCAAAATCGGACACGTGGGGCAGATATCTCATAATGCCCGCTCTGACCTTGCAATACCTGACGACGAGGGAGCCCGACGCGTCGATGCTGGAAGTGGCTATAAAATCTCTCGACGTCGCGCTGAACCCTTGCGCGGCGCCGGGGAGAATTGACGGGGACGGGACGGACGAAAACCCGAACGGGGTGAAAGACGATGGAACTCTGGAATAAACTCGAAGAGGTCGAGAAGACATACAAAGAGGTACAGAGCCGCATGTCAGAACCCGGAGTGGCTTCGAACCCCTCTGAGATGCAGGTTCTCGGCAGAAAACACGTCGAACTCGAACCGATAATCGAGGCTTACAACGAGTACAAGCGCGTCACTCGCGAGATAGAGGAGTCAAGGGAGATCATCTCTCAGGAGACGGACGAGGAGATGCGCGCGATGGTGAAGGAGGAGCTTTCCGCTCTCGACGAGAAAAGGTCCGCCCTGGAGAGAGACATTCACATCCTCCTGCTCCCCAAGGACAAGGACGACGACAAGAACGTCGTGATAGAAATAAGGGGCGGCACGGGAGGAGAGGAGGCGGCGCTCTTTGCCGCGGACCTCTTCCGCATGTACTCGCGCTTCGCGGAGCGGGAGGGCTGGCGCGTCGAGATTCTGGACGCCAACGAGACCGGCATCGGCGGGTATAAAGAGATTGTTTTCCGAGTGGAAGCAAATGGAGTCTATAGCAAACTCAAGTTCGAGAGCGGGGTCCACAGGGTGCAGAGGGTGCCGGTGACGGAGGCGGGCGGAAGGGTCCACACGTCCGCCGCGACGGTGGCCGTCCTTCCGGAGGCGGAGGACGTCGACGTCGATATACGCCCGGAGGACCTGAAGATCGACACGTACCGCTCCGGCGGCGCCGGGGGACAGCACGTCAACATGACGGATTCCGCCGTCCGAATAACCCACATTCCCTCCGGAATCGTGGTGACCTGTCAGGATGAGCGGTCGCAGATAAAAAACAGGGCAAAGGCGATGCAGTTCCTGCGAACGAAGCTTTACGACGCGGAACTTCGCAGACAGCAGGACGCGATGGCCGCGGAACGCAAGGGGCAGGTCGGCTCAGGCGACAGATCTGAGCGCATAAGAACCTATAACTTTCCGCAAAACCGCGTCACGGACCATAGAATAGGACTCACGCTCCACAGGCTGGACCAGGTAATCGAGGGAGACATGTACGAACTGATCGAATCGCTCACTATGGCCGACCAGGCCGAGAAGATGAAACACTTCGCGGCGTAACCGCCTTTGTGATGAACCTTGGACAGACGCGCGACGCCGTCAGGAATCTCCTCGCCGAGGCAAAGATACCGGACGCGGACTTCGAGGCCGATTGCCTGATTTGCGGCGCAACGCAAATATCGAGGGTCTTTCTCCACTCGCGCCCCGAGACCGGGGTGGAACGCGAAAATTTTTCGAAGATCATGAAACTCGCGAACTCGAGGGCGGGGGGCGCGCCGCTTTCCTATGTTCTGGGGAGCGCGTTTTTTTGCGGCAGGGAGTTTTTCGTGCAGAGCGGCGTCCTGATCCCGAGGCCGGAAACAGAACTCCTGGCCGAGGCGGCCTCCGACATACTGAATCGCTCGCCTGGCGGCGGGGGAGTTTTCGCCGACTGGTGCGCCGGGAGCGGCTGCATCGGAATCACCCTTGTGCTGGAAAACCCTGGCTGGAACTGTTTTGCCGTTGACTCCAGCGAAAAGGCTCTCGCGGCGGCGCGGCAAAACGCCGAGTCCTTAGGCGTCCTGGACCGCATAAATTTCGTCTGCTGCCAAACCCCCTATGAATCGGGCATTCCTCAGGCGTCGCTGGACCTCGCGGTCTCGAACCCTCCGTATATACCCACCGGAGTCATCGCTTCTCTGGAGAGACAGGTCCGCGATTACGAGCCTAAAGAGGCGCTGGATGGCGGCTCTGACGGCCTCGACGTTTACCGAACCCTTCTCGCCGGCCTTCCGCGCCTGATGAAACCCGAGGGCGTCATGATATTCGAGACCGGCGGAGAGGAACAAGCCGACGAGGTAATCGAACTCGGGGCTCGCGTCCTGCGGCGCGGCAAAGAGATTGACCGCGTAAGATTCGTCAAAAAATTTCAAGATCACAGAGGAATCAGTAGATTTGTGCTATGGCAACTCGGATAAAACGTTTAAAATAAAATAAATTCATATTGAATTACGAGGGAGTGACTCTCAATGGAAAATAGACAGCTTGTCATAATAGGCGGAGGACCTGCCGGGCTCGCGGCGTCAATTTACGGGCGGAGGTCCGGGTTGGACGTTCTCGTGCTGGAGCGAGGCCTATGGGGCGGCCAGATCAACAATACCGCCGAGATCGAGAACTATCCCGGCGTCAGTCAGACCGGCGGAATGGAGCTCGCAAGCGCGATGCGCGAGCAGGCTGAGGCTTTCAAGGCCGAATTCCGCGACTGCGCGGTGGAGTCCTTATCGCTGGATGGCGGCGAAAA
>JAISQP010000107.1 GCA_031274115.1 Synergistaceae bacterium | reverse complement strand
ATTATATTACCACTAAGACATCTGTTATAATTATAATGTATTGCGATTTTGCGTCGGGGGGATTTTTATGGGTTCTGTAAAGTGGAGGAGTTCGAGCGAACTCCGCGAGATGTTTCTCTCGTACTTCGAGGAGCGGGGGAGCAGAAGATTTCCAAGTTTTTCATTGACGCCGGACGACCCTACGCTGCTCTTTACGGTAGCCGGCATGGTTCCCTTCAAGCCGTACTTTCTCGGGCTCAAGACCCCGGATGTGGCGCGGGCCGTCACAGCTCAAAAGTGCATACGCACAAACGATATAGATAATGTCGGGCGCACGGCCCGGCACCATACCTTCTTCGAGATGCTGGGTAATTTCAGCTTTGGGGACTACTTCAAGAAGGAGGTCATCCCGTGGGCCTGGGAGTTCGTAACCGAGCGCATCGGGCTCGACGCGGACCGCGTGTACGCGACGGTATATCTCGACGACGACGAGGCTCACGACTTCTGGAGGGATCTCGTCGGTCTGCCCGAGGACAGGATTTACCGATTAGGCGAGGACGACAACTTCTGGGCCGCCGGGCCAACCGGGCCATGCGGACCCTGCTCGGAGATACTTTACGACCAAGGGCCGTCTTACTCATGCGGAAAGCCAACCTGCGGGGTGGGCTGCGACTGCGACAGATACCTGGAGATATGGAACCTCGTCTTCATGCAGTTCTCCCGCGACGAGTCCGGGAAGCTCACTCCGCTGCCTAAGAAAAATATAGACACCGGAATGGGGCTGGAGCGCCTTGCGTCCGTAGTTCAGGGCGTCAAGGGGGATTTCGAGACCGACCTCTTCAAGCCGATAATGGACAGGGCGTGCGCAATCGCCGGAGTGAAGTACGGCGACGCCCCGAAGAGCGACATGGCCGTCCGGGTCATCTCGGACCACCTGAGGGCGTCAGCGTTCATGATCGCGGACGGCATACTTCCGTCGAACGAGGGCGCCGGATACGTGCTTCGCAGGCTTATTCGCCGCAGCGTCCGATACGGACGGCTGATCGGGCTGGACCGCCCATTCCTGCTGGAGCTGCTGCCGGTCGTAAACGATATAATGAGCGGCGCGTATCGGGAACTGGTCGAACAATCGTCCGCGATAAATCAGATAATCGAGATGGAGGAGAGCAGGTTCGGCAGGACTCTCGCGCAGGGTATGGAGCTCTTGGACGGCGAGCTGAAAAAGACAGGGACGCCGGGAGCGGGAAAGCTCTCCGGCGAGATCGCGTTCCTCCTTTACGACACCTTTGGATTTCCCCTCGAACTGACTGAGGAGATTGCCTCCGAAGCGGGGTTGAGCGTCGAAAAATCAGGGTTCGATACTGAGATGGAGCGTCAGAGGGAAAGAGCGCGCGCGTCGAGCAAACAGAGCGCCGCGGTGATATCCGCCAATGTATACACAAAACTAGCGGACAGGCTCGGTCCGGCCAGATTCGACGGCCACGAGAGCACGAAGGCCACGGCGACGGTGAAGGCCATTGTCATGGAAGACCGCGAGGTAGAGTCGATCGAGGCCGGAGACAGGGCTATGATAATACTCTCGAACACCCCCTTTTACGCGGAACGCGGAGGGCAGGTAGGGGACAGGGGAGTCCTCTCCGCGGACGAGGGGGGCGCGCTTTTCGACGTAGAAGACACTCGATACCCGAGCGGGGATATGATTGCCCACGCCGGAATTCTGACTCGCGGAGAGATAAAAGTAGGAGCGCCGGTGGACGCGGCGGTGGACGAGGAGCGAAGGAACGCGATAAGAAGCCACCACACCGCGACCCACCTCTTGCACGAGGCCCTCTCGAGAGTTCTGGGAAGTCACGTCCGCCAGGCGGGCTCGCTCGTGGGCCCCGATTTCCTCAGGTTTGATTTCAATCACTTCGCTCCTCTCAAGGACGAGGAGATTTGCGATGTAGAGAGCATCGTTTATGAACAGGTTCTAAGATGTGTTCCGGTAACGACCCGGGTAATGAACTACGACGAGGCCAGGAAGCTCGGAGTGAAGGCTCTCTTCGAGGAGAAGTACGGCGATGTCGTGCGGGTTTTGGAGATCGGGGGGTTTTCGTCGGAACTCTGCGGGGGCACGCACGTCCGAAATACCGGCGAGGTCGGGCTCGTCAAGATCATTCGCGACGAGGGCATCGGCGCGGGAGTGAGGCGCATAAACGCGGTCGCGGGAAGAGCGTCGCTTGGCATGGCGCAGGATTCGCAAAACATCATAAAGCGCGTATCGGAAATCCTGGGAGGGGACGCGAATTCTCTTGTCTCCAGGGTTTTGGAAACTCTGGAGGAGAAAAAAGCGGCGGAGCGCAAAAATAACGAGCTGCTTTTGCGGATGGCCGCCGGGAACATCGGAGACAGTCTCAAAAACGCTCTGAAAATCGGGGAAATATCCCTCGTTATAGACAAGTTCGAGAATATTCCGAGGGAGACGCTTCGTCAGATCGGAGACAGGATCAAGCAGGCCGAGCCGGATTCGATAGCTTTTCTGGCGAGCGTCGAGGACGGGCAGGTGTCGCTCGTCGGAATGGCCTCCGAGAAGGCGATAAAGCACGGAGCGCACGCCGGCAACCTCGTTAGAGAGGTCTCTTCCATAATCGAGGGAAGCGGAGGCGGAAAGCCGGGTACCGGACAGGGCGGAGGCAAGAACCCGTCGAAGCTCGACGAGGCGTTGAGGGCGGCGGAGAGAATCGCGCGGGCGCAGCTCTCGAAATAGACCGCGCAGGCGGGTGGACGATAAATATGAGCGGCGAAACGATATCGGTAGTGGTTCCAGTTTATAAAGAGGAAACAAATATAGATCCCTTCCTCGAGAGAATGGAGAGGGTATTGGACGGCGTAGGGCTTCCGTACGAGATCATATTCTGTCTCGATCCGTCTCCTGACGGGACCTATGAAGCGATATCGAGAAACATAGAGAGGAACGGCGCCATCAGGCTGATCCAGTTCAGCAGGAGGTTCGGCCAACCAGCGGCGACCATGGCCGGCATATTGAACTGCGTCGGCGGCGCGTGCGTCGTAATAGACGTCGACCTCCAGGATCCTCCCGAACTGATCGCGGAAATGACAGCGAAATGGAAAGAGGGATATAACGTCGTCTACGCGAAGAGGCGATCCCGCAAGGGGGAGACCGTCGCGAAAAAGGTGGTCGCATACCTCGGTTACAAGTTAATCAACAGCCTGACCGACGTTAAGATACCGACCAACGCTGGAGATTTCCGGCTCATCGACAGGGTCGTGATAGAGGAGCTTCGCAAACTGAACGAGACTCACGGTTTTCTGAGGGGATTGGTCGCGTTCGTCGGGTATAAACAGACTTTCGTGGAGTATGAAAGGCAGGAGAGGCACTCCGGGAGGGGGAACTACAATCGTTTCCTGGGCTCGCTTCGGATAGGGCTTAACGGGCTGATATGCTTCTCGGCAAAACCGCTTCAGATAATGGCGACCGTGGGGTTTTTCGTCGCTGCCGCCGGTTTTTTGATGGCGCTCTACTATCTTTTGCAAAAACTCGTACTGAGCCCGGACATAACTCCCGGCTTGTCCTCGACGATCATCTTCATAACGATCTTTTCAGGCGTTCAGCTTTTTTCGATAGGTCTCCTCGGGGAGTACGTATCGCGAATATACGACGAGGTAAAGAACCGTCCCATGTATATAATATCCGAGATAGTCGAAAAAAAACGCG
>JAISQP010000197.1 GCA_031274115.1 Synergistaceae bacterium | reverse complement strand
CTTCAGATCAGTCGAAAGCCTCCATGAAGACCTTCATGACGGCGGCCTTCGTGGGAACGCCCTCGTGTATCTTTTTGTCTCCGACGAAGAAGGTAGGCACATAGTAATACTTGAACTTTGCGGTGAACTCCGGCTCCTTGCGCTCGTCGATCTTTTTGAACGGTATTTCTTTGTATTCAGGGTGCGCCGCAAGTAGCTCTTCGATCATCGAGAGCGCCTTTTTGCAGTGCGGACACGTCTCCATCATGAACATCTTGATTTCCTTCATTGCAATGTTATCCTCCCCGCGGATTTATTTTTTACTATTGTACCACCTTGAATAAGTAGACTATAATAAATCTCTGTTGTAAAGCAATGAACTACGGAGGCGATTGGCGGTATGGCATACGACTTCAGCGCCATTGAAAAAAAATGGCAGCGAAAATGGGAGGAAAATTGCGCGTTTCACGTGGAGGCGGACGCCGGCAAGCCGAAGTTCTATTGCCTGGAGATGTTCCCCTACCCCAGCGGCGCGCTGCACATGGGGCATTTGAGGAATTATTCGATCGGGGATCTCACGTCGCGCTTTCTGCGCATGAACGGGTATAACGTAATGTACCCCATGGGGTTCGACTCGTTCGGAATGCCCGCGGAGAACGCCGCGATAAAGATGAAGACTCATCCGGCCAAGTGGACCGCCGACAACATAAATCACATGATCGCCCAGCTCAAATCAATGGGGTGCGGTTACGACTGGCGCAGAATCGTAAAGACTTTTCAGCCCGATTACTACAGGTGGAACCAGTGGTTTTTTCTTCAGATGTACAGGCGGGGGCTGGCGTACCGCAAGCATGCCCCGGTCAACTGGTGCGAGACGTGCGGCACAGTCCTCGCGAACGAACAGGTCGTAGGAGACGGGGTCTGCTGGAGGTGCGAGACCCCGGTCATAAAACGCGGGCTCGATCAGTGGTTTCTCAGGATCACCGACTACGCCGGGGAACTGCTCGACGACCTGGACAAACTCACGGGGTGGCCGGAGCGGGTCCTGACCATGCAGAGGAACTGGATAGGGCGCTCGGAGGGCGTGAGGTTCAACATTGCCGTCGCGGACACGGATCTTTCGATAGAGGCGTTCACGACCAGAATAGACACGATCTTTGGAATAACTTTCGTCGCCATAGCCGCCGAGCACCCGATCGTCAGGGAGTTCGCCGCCCGGTCGGGCGATGGGAAACGTGAGGATATACTCGATTTCGCCGCTAAGATGTCGCAGCGCAGCGCGATAGAGCGAACCGCGGTAGGCGGGGACAAGATGGGGATGGACACCGGTTTCGAGGCCGTGAACCCGGTGAACGGAACGCGAGTTCCGATCTGGATAGCGGACTATATCCTGATGGATTATGGAACCGGAGCGATCATGGGAGTTCCGGCTCATGACCAGCGCGACTTCGACTTTGTGCGGAAGTACGGCCTCGGGGTCATCCCGGTCGTCAGGCGCGAGGGAGACCCCATACCGGACCCGGACGATATGACCGAGGCGACCGAGGCGGACGGGGTCGCGTGCAACTCCGGCCGCTTCGATGGCTTGCCCACCCCCGAGGCCATGGAGCGAATCGGCGAATGGTTCGAGGAAGAGGGCTGGGGCAAGAGGGAGACGCAGTACCGTCTGCGCGACTGGCTCATCTCGCGTCAGCGGTATTGGGGCACGCCCATACCTGTTGTCTACTGCGAAAAGTGCGGCATAGTCCCGGTTCCTGAGGAGAGCCTCCCGGTGGAGCTTCCGCTGGACGCGAAGATACCCGAAAACGGCGGTAACGCCCTCCTAAACTGTCCCGACTGGATTCGGACGACCTGCCCCGAGTGCGGGGGGGCGGCGCGGCGCGAGACCGACACAATGGACACCTTTATCTGTTCGTCCTGGTACTTCTTCCGTTATCTCTCCCCGGGGCAGACCGACGCTCCCTTCCGAAGCGAGGACGCAAAATACTGGATGCCCGTCGATCTCTACATCGGCGGTATCGAGCACGCGTGCCTTCATCTGATATACGCCCGGTTTTTCACTAAGATGATCTCCGACCTCGGACTGATTCCGCCGGACATGCGCGAGCCATTCACCGGCCTCTTGACGCAGGGCATGGTCATCAAGGACGGCGCGAAGATGTCCAAGTCGCTGGGCAACGTCGTCGATCCTGACGAGATTATAAAAAACTACGGCGCGGATACGGCGCGGCTCTTCATCCTTTTCGCGTCGCCTCCGGACAGGAGTCTCGACTGGTCCGAGGCTGGCGTGGAGGGCGCGCACCGTTTTCTCAACAGGGTATACCGACTCGTCGAGGATAAGTCGCGGGAGCTGAGGGCTGCCGACAAAAGACATATCCCGATGAAATCCCTCTCGCTGCCGGCGCAGCGCGATCTGAAGCGGATCATTCACTCGACGGTACAGAGGGTGACGCGCGATATTCGGGATGAACGTCAGCTCAACACCGCTGTCGCCCGCCTGATGGAGCTCTGTAACGGCCTTGCGGCGTTCAAGCCGCGGAGCGCCGAGGACTGGGTTCTCTTCCGCGAAGGAACGGAGTCGCTGCTGCTCTGCTTAAGCCCGTTCTGCCCGCATGTCTGCGAGGAGCTGTGGGAGATGACCGGCAACGCGGACTCCCTCGCGACGGCGTCCTGGCCCTCCGCCGATGAAGAAGCCCTGAAAGTCGACAGCGTCTCCGTGGTGCTTCAGATCAACGGCAAGCTTCGGGAACAGTTCGAGATGGAACCCGGCCTGGACCGGGACGAGCTGGCTAAGCGCGTTATGGAGCGCGAACAGACGAAAAAACGTCTGGAGGGCAAGGAGATAATAAAGGTGATCTCTGTGCCCGACAAACTCGTCAATGTAGTGATAAAGCCCTGATGCCGATTTATTCTCAGGAGCTCGAAGGGTAAGGGTTAAAACTCCGATGCCGCACCTTCACCTGATAGTCGGAACCGGAACGGCGCAGAGGCGTCTTTTGTCGTCCGCTCTGGATACGCTGAAGAAAAAAGGCTACGAGACCGATTTGCGGCGCGAGGGCGGCGAATGGCGTTCTCTTTTGACGGAAAACCGGGGAGGAGGGCTTTTCGGCGACAGGAGCGTCATCGTTATCGATGACGCTGAAAAGCTCGGGCTCATGCCGGAGAACCTCGCGCCCCTGCTGGAATCGGACGGGGCGGCTGTCGAGATTCTGCTCGTCCTGAAGTCTGAAACTCCCGCGATAATCCCGAAAGATCTGTTGGCGCGCTGCTCCCGCTCGAAGGCGGAGGAACCGTCGCCATGGTCGAAGGAGAGGGACGAGGTCATTCGCTCGGAGTCCCGGAAGTTCGGCGTCACGATCTCGCAGGAGGCGCTTTCGCTTCTCAAGGAGCTTTTCGAGGATTCCGGGGAGTTAGCGGGCGAAACGGCGAAGCTCGCTAACTTTTGCGCTGTTTCGGGAAACCGCGAGATATCGCGGGAGGACGTAGAGAAGCTCTGCCTCACGGACGGAGGCAGGAATATGCTGAAGCTGCTTGATGGGATCTGCAAAGGCAGGGCCCTTGAAAGCCTCGCCTGTCTGGAGGGGCTCAGCGCCAACTCGGAGCTGCTTCCGATAATCGGCGCGCTTCACAACAGGTTTCGCCTCGCCCTCTACGCGTCCTTCTTCCCAAGGGAGAGGGACGCGCTCGCGAGGGCTCTCGGCGCCAGAGACTATGCCGCGCGCATGGCCGGTCAGGCGGCTTCTTTATACGGAAGCGTGAAGCTGTTGGATTTCGTGACCGGACTGATAAGGATCAACATGAACGAGAAGAGCGGGGCGGGCGCATCCTGGCGGGATCTCAACGTCCTCATTATCGATCTTATGTCGCTTCAGGCGCGCCCGCAAAGAAGGGGATGACGAAATGACGTTCTTTGGAAAAGCCGGTTTCGCGTCTTTTGCGGCGCTTTTTATGATATTTTTAACGCCTCCGCGAATCGCGGGCGCTTCGCCGGTCTCGCCGGACAGAAATCACCGGCTGCCCGAGGGGTTTGTCTATGTAACGGACATCATCCCGGACGCGATATTGGACATTCGATATTATGGAGCGGACAACTTCGTGGGCGAGCGCATAGACTCATATAACGCGCCGGTCGCGATATTGAGCCGCGAGGCGGCTCTCGCTCTCAAAAAAGCCTCTGACGCGCTGAATGAGCAGGGATATACCATAAAGGTTTTCGACGGATACCGCCCCGCGTCCGCTGTGGCGCATTTCGTCAGATGGGCTGGAGATCCGGGCGACACGAGGCGAAAAGCGATTCACTACCCGGACGTCGATAAAGCCGACGTCTTCAAACTGGGTTACGTGGCCAGGAAGTCCGGACACTCCCGAGGCGCGACCGTGGACCTGACGATCGTCGACAGCGCGACCGGCGAGGAAGCGGACATGGGCGCGATCTTCGACTTCTTCGGCCCGATCTCCGCGCCCTCGTCACGGCTCGTCACCCCCGAACAGCGAAAAAACCGCGATATCCTTCGAAACGCGATGACGGCGAGCGGCTTTAAACCACTGTCGACGGAGTGGTGGCACTTCACCCTCAAGAACGAACCCTTTCCTGAGACGTACTTTGATTTTCCGGTGGAATGATCTCTTTGAAAAGCGCGTGGAGAAAGCATAAATATTTTTTTGCCGCTCTCTTTGTCCTCACATTCGCGTCGCATCTGGCGGCGGAGGAGGTTTTCGACGTGGTAACTCAAGGAATAATCAGCGGGCTCGCGGCGTCCCCGAGAGCCGACAGGCTCGTTCTGGCGGTTGGCAGGGGCGGGTCTGACGTTACCGTTTACGCGTTTGAGAGGGTTGACGGAAACTGGACCGAAAGGCTGAGGTCCGATGGCTTTGCCGGGAGGAACGGGATAAGCCCGGCGAAGGTGGAGGGCGACGGCCGGACGCCGCCTGGAGTCTATGAGTTCGGAATGGCATTCGGCGCAGCGGCGGACCCAGGCTCGCTCAAGCCGTATACGAGGCTTTCGCCGGGGGACCTGTGGATCGACGACCCGGAGTCGGTCCATTACAACCGGCGGGTGAGAGCCGACTTCGCGGGCAAGGATTGGAAATCGGCCGAGGATCTCTTCGCGGAGACTGCCGCGTACAGATACGCTATCGCAATCGGCTATAACACGGCGCCCATAGTCAAAGGCGCCGGCTCCGCGATCTTCCTGCACTGCTCGAAAGGCCGCCCGACCGCTGGCTGTGTCGCGGTTCCGGAGGATGCGATGAAAGAGCTGTTAAAGTTCATCGATGACGGTACCCTTATCGTCATCGCCGCGTCGATCGAAGAACTTTTAACTTTTTAAGAAAATATTGCGAAGTATATCATTTGCCAATCGGGAAAGCATGAGCGGGAACGCGCACGTCGTTATTTAAAGTTCGCGTTGCGCGGATCAAACGGCTCAGCATCTCATTGACAGGGACGGGAACGCCATTCAGCACTTTTCTTGTCGCTTGCAAGCCAGAAGGCGGCAAGAAACATTTCTTGGAGAATGCCGAGATAATTACGAAATTGCGTCGCGCGTTTTGTGCGCCATCCCCGATGATTTCTCCGGGAAGCTACTGATCAGGGATTTAATAACCTAAGCTCCGCTGAAATTATAGCGTGGATATCAAAAGAGCCAGTAAATAGCGGTGATTCGGGATGATT
>JAISQP010000090.1 GCA_031274115.1 Synergistaceae bacterium | reverse complement strand
TGAGGACGACAAAATAAAAGAACGGAATGACCTCAAGGGAAAACAGATCGGAGTCCAGCTCGGAACTACCGAGGATCTTTTCCTTTCGGGCCTGACCGACCTCAATCTCGATATCAGACGGTATCAGAGGACTGATGATGTGTTGCGCGATGTAGTGCTCGGCCGTGTCGAGGCGGCCCTGGTGGAAACGCCGGTGGCGCTCAGCTATATTAATAGTGACAACCAGAGCTTCAAGGACAAATTGAAAGTGTCTTTCGGGGAGGTTATCGTACCGCCGGAGGAAGGCATGGCGCTCGTGGTCCGAAAAGACGATCCTCGGTTTTTGGAGGCCCTGAATAAAGCCATGAGTGAACTTGAGAGCAATGGTAAGCTCGACGAGCTCCGCGGAAAGTACAACCTGAAGTAAGAAAACGAAACGCGTTTCTTGCCGTATCGACTCTGGGAGTCCGTAACTGCCGCGGCGTGATTCTCGGTTTTTATGGAAGAAATGAGGAGGCGTGAACATGAGAAATTATCCTTTTTCTGCAGATAGTTCGAAAACTATGCGAAACGCATTTGTCGGGATACCATCCTTTTTAATGGCCCCGTTATGTCTTGACATCGAAGAACTCGACGCGGATATAGCCGTGCTTGGAGTGCCTTACGACATGGGGACCGCCGTCCGGGGAGGCGCCAGGTACGGCCCGAGGGGTGTGAGAGAGGCTTCCACCTTCAATTGTTATGCCTGCGAAGGATGGTACGATCCCATCCGTGAGACTACTTTTCTTGGGGATAAATGGAGGATAGTGGACTGCGGCGACGTCGACGTAATGCACACTCTTTACGAACAATCCTTTAAAAATTGTGAGGAAGCAGTGCGGAAAATCCTTGCAAAAGGGGCGATCCCGTTCGTAATAGGCGGGGATCATGCGATCTCCATCCCCATAATAAAAGCGTACGATGCGTTTGAGGATATTTGTATCGTCCAGTTCGACGCGCACATGGATTTTACATATGCCCCGGCCGGTGTTTTAGAAGGACAGGGCAGTCCTATGCGTCGGGCATCCGAAAGAAAGCACGTCACTAAAATGATGCAAATAGGCATAAGGGGCATCGGCAGTTCGCAGATATCCGACTTCGAGGATGCCAGACGGTTCGGCAGTATAATCGCCACTTCAAAACAAGTCAGAGAAAGCGGCGTCCAGGACATAATTGACGTTATCCCAGACGCCAAAGGTTACTACATTACTTTTGACATAGACTGTCTTGACCCGTCGTTAGCCATGGGATGCGGTAGCCCGCAGCCCTTCGGGCTTTACTATGAGGAAGTCGTGCCAGTCATAGAGGCTGTGGCGTACAAAGGGGATATCGTGGGCTTCGACATGGTTGAGGTCAGCCCTCCCTATGACTCGAATCAGATGACGAGCATGTACGCAGCCCAGATTATGCTGGACGCGATGTCGTTTACCCTGAGAGGCAGGGAGAAGAGAGCTTCAAAATAAAACTTCTGAAATAGATGGTTTTAGTTGCGGCAATCGTTTCGGCGCGAGCGAATCTACCCGGCCTCAAGACGACATGGAGCTTGAGCGTCCGCCTCTCCTTCACTGCCGCACGAGGTCGAAAACAGTGACCTCCGGCGGCGCCAGTATTCTAAGAGGAGGCCCCCAGAAGCCGGCGCCGTTGCTGACGTAGACGTCGCTCTTGCCGTATTTCGACAGACCCTGATTAAATTCGTAAAGCCTGTGCATTGAATGGTTGAACACCCATATCTGCCCGCCGTGCGTGTGTCCCGCGAGCTGGAGGTCGAACCGGCCGAGGCTGTCCCCCGGAACCTGAGGGTGATGCTTCAGGAGAAGCACGAAACGGTCGCTCGGGACGCTCAGCTCCTTCGGCCATTCTTCGGTCTTGTCATCCAGCCCGACCACTGCTATTCCGCCGGCCTCGGCCATCTCGTCGTCCAGGAGCGTGAGGCCGGAGCGCCCAATGAACTCTACGGCCTCCGCGATATCGTAGTAGTACTCGTGGTTTCCGGTAACGGCGAACGCGCCGTACCGCGCGCCGTGGCCGGCGAGAAGTTCAGATTCCCGCGAGCGGTACTCCATGTTGCCGTCGACGAGATCGCCAGTGACGACGAAGATATCCGGTTCGGCGTCACGAGCGATCTTCATGATACGGGCGAGGTGTCGCGTATAGAAGAGGCCGCCGATGTGAACGTCCGTCACATGAACGACCCTCAGCCGGTCGACGCCGGCGGGGAGCTTCGTGGTCGGAATGACAAATTTAACGGTACGAATGTTCCATGCCTCGTAAAGTCCATAGATCAAGCAGAGCGACACTGCAATGGAGGAGAATGTCCCGACGCGGCGTGCGGTGAAAATAGCCTCGGTCCGGGTCCCGGCGAATCGATCCCACAGGCCGAAACAAATTTTTAAAATATCCAAGGCGACGATGGCGGCTGCCATCATTCCGACTATGACAAATTCACTGATGGAGAGGGCGAACATGATTTCAGAACTCCGCGCCCCCGCGTCCATCCAAAAGTGTCCAATGGCGATCGGAACGTAGATGAACCACGCCGCGGATATGAAATAAATCGACGAGAATACTAGCCTCGCTATTCCATTAAAACAGGGGCGGAGTCTCCAGTAGACATAAAGATACAAAACGCCGAAAAGTAAAATAGTCGAGGGAGCGGAGATAGCCACAGGGAGATATTACCCCTGTTTTTCGTCAGTGGATGACGACTCGAATGCGAGGATTAATTCGTTTGCCGCGTCGGTCGCCGAAATATCGCCGGAGATTACCCGTTTTTCTACAGATGGGCGTTCGCGCATTACCGCGGGATTTTTATAAAATTTCTGCGTAAGGTGATCCTCCACTAGAGAGTATACCCAGGACAGAGTCTGTTGTCTGCGGCGTTCCGCAAAGACGCCCGATGCCCGCATGGTCTCGGCGAAGCGTTCGACGACGTCCCATATCTCCGTTATTCCCTCGCCTGAGGCGGCGGATGTCAGGTAGGCCCTCGTCACCCAACCTTCGGTGGCGGGCCTGAGATAGTGGAGTATTCTGTCGTACTCCGCTCTTGTAGTCTCGGCCCTTTTGCGGTTGCCTCCGTCCGCCTTATTTATGAGAATTGCGTCCGCCAGTTCCATGACGCCCTTCTTCATGCCCTGAAGTTCGTCGCCAGCGCCCGTTATCGTC
>JAISQP010000052.1 GCA_031274115.1 Synergistaceae bacterium | reverse complement strand
CCTCGACGGAAGCTCCGACGCCCTCTGGTCGACCGACCTGCTCGGCGCGAAAGTATATATAAACGGCAGCGTGATGTCGCGCGATCAGTTCGGACAGGTGCTGAAGTTCGAGGGCAACTATATAATCAGCGCCACCGCCGCGCCGGGACAGAACCAGGTGTTGAAGAGCAACATAATGACGCTTGCAAGCGGAAGCGGCATGGTTGCCAATGTCGGCTCGACTCTCTCAAGTCTCGCTAACTTCACCGACGGCAATGGAGTGAATATCCTGACCGCTCCGCAGGAACTTACCGTCTCCTTTGAGGGAGGCGGCAGCTCCACAATCATGGTTTACGCGGACGATACGATAAGCAGTCTGGGGGCCAAACTGAACGCGGCCATCGCGGAGGCGTCAGAGGTCAATGTTCCAAACGCGCTTGGCGTTCAATTCGTCGGCGGCGAGGATGTGGCTTACGACGGCAGCGACGTAATAATAAGCGGACTCATGGGAAACTGGCTCGAAGGCGGTCTGCAGCGCGTGTATAACGCGTATTCCTCGCTTGCGGGCATTACGCCGCCCACTGGAAACCTTATCATAGGCTTTATAGACGCGCCGTCAGGGATAGCCGCTTACGGAGGGGTAAACGGCAACGGCGACGGCTTCGTAACGATCGACAGGGACATGTTTTTACCCGGTACTGGCGATGACGGACTGACCCCTGGAAACCTGAAATTCTACGACGACCGGATAATGGCCCATGAACTCACCCACGTGATAACTTTTTCCAACACCGGCATAGCCACGGCCCTGGCGTACAGCGGCGGCGCCGGAGGCTGGCTGTCAGAGGGGCTCGCGGAGTACGCCCACGGCGCGAACGCCAGGGTTCAGTCGGACGCGGCGTCCAATCAGGCCGCAATCAACGCCGAACTTGAAACTCTGCTCACTACCGGCAATTTTTCAGGAACTTCAAGCGCCTACTCCGCCGCTTACCTGGCAGTGCGGTATTTCGACGAGATGAGCGGCGGCGACGCGATAAATACGTTGCTCACTTATTTTATGAATAACACTGTCAATAACGCGGCGTCTATGGATGTTGCGATACAAAACGCGAGCGGCGGCGCCTTCTCCGGCAGGGCCGCCTTGCTGGCCCAATTACAGGCGGACATTGCGGACACAAGCACGACAAGCTGGTATAACGGCGCTTCGGGCGTGTTGAATGAAGATCCCGACTATGACACCGGCGCAAAGGGCGGGCGTTACGCGAACGGAGGTTCGCCGTTAAGCCCGTCAGACGTTGTAGGAAACGGGAGCGGCGTTACTACTAATGAGCAGCCACTAGCCGGAAATGGCATTACAATCACGTGGCCTCCCGGGTTTTTGGACAGCAAAATCGCTGTAAAAAAAGCGCAGGACGGCGAGTTGCAGGCGGTTGCCGGTACGCTTCTGCTGCATTCGCACGTACTGGGGAGCGCGGGGAAGATCACACTTTCGGGCGACGAAAACCTGATAAAGGCGCTCGGCTTCACGGAGATTCAATCAGCCAGGGAGACGGTCTACGACATTAACATCAGGGACGCGCACACGGGAAATATCGTGAAGGGCGGCGTCAAAATCAGCGGAAACACGATGTACGGCGAACTGCATGAAAATATCGACGTCAGGATGCTGAATAACTTCGGAGTGGACGTCAACACAATAAGCATGATAGGCGCGGGTTACGGCAGTTACACCTTCAGCCCAAGCGCGCAAAACAGCTTCGTCGTCCACATCGCGGAGAACTCGGTCGCCCTGCAGATAGGGGCGAACGAGCGCGAGGATATGTTCATCGGCTTTGGAGACGCGACCGCCTCGGCTCTTGGCGTCGATCACGTGAGCGTACTGGACAGGGAGCTTGCCGCGCGGGCAATCACCGTGATCGACGGCGCGATCAACAGGATCTCGACTAGGAGAGCGCGCCTTGGCTCGTATCAGAACAGGCTCGAACACACGATAACGAACCTGACGACCACGTCGACGAACATGAACGCCGCCGAGAGCCGCATCCGCGACGCGGACACGGCAAAAGAGATGATAAACTTTACGAGGCTCAACATACTGAGCCAGACCGGCAACTCCATGCTGGCGCAGGCAAACCAGGCGCCCTCCAATATCCTGACGCTCCTGAGGTAAAGACGGGAGGCGGGCGGCGATGTCGGCGCAGATGAATGACCGGATAAAGTACAAAGGGAGCGATTACGGCCTGGCCGCGACGCCGCTCGAAAATTATTTCTCCGACAACCCCGAACTGCGCCCTAAGTTCGCGGGGTTCAACAGCGCCTGTAGGAGGGGCTATGTCGCCCGGTGGGAGATAATCGGCGAGAAGCTCCGCCTCGTGGGGATGGACATGGTGTTACAGACAGACGCTACGTTCGAGTCGCTCTTCCCCGACGCCGGCGAGGGCGTCTTCGCTGATTGGGTCAGCGGAGAGCTGCCGTGTCACCATGGAAAATATTTCCGCAGGAACGCGCTCGATTTTAGTCCCGTCCCGGAGTTCACCCTGACGCTCGAGGTGGAAAACGGCGTCGTCAAATCCACAAACGACAGAAAAAACGAGATC
Source organism: Synergistaceae bacterium (assembly GCA_031274115.1). Next base: position 3,421 of record JAISQP010000052.1, on the reverse strand, counting down.
CCATCCTGAACCCGCGCAATGGCGCCGACATCGCGCCATTCGCGAATACAGAGATTTTATGAAATGTACAGATTTCTTGTATGAATTCAAAAAAAATGATAAAATTCCCGAAAATAATGAATATTCCGAGCTATATTGACGAGTTCATGTTGTATATTGGTTCTACTCTCGGGCGAGCGGAGAACACTGTCGCGAATTACGCGGTAGACCTCGCCCAATTTGCCGATTACGTTGAGGCAAGCGGGATCATGTCTCCTTCGGAGCTTGACATGAGCTGTCTCAGGGGTTTTTTACGCGAACTCTCGGGATATGGGTTCTCGAAGAGTTCGATAGCGAGAAAATTGTCCGCGATCAAGGGCTTTGCCCGATTCCTGGCGCTGAGGGGCGCGCTCGACGGGGATATAAGCGCGGGGTTGAAGGGGCCCAGACAGAGGCAGGGGCTTCCGAGGGCGCTGGCTTACGACGATGTGATGCGGCTTCTTGACGAGGGAGTCCGCGGCAACAAAAAAGAATTGAGAGACTCGCTCATACTCGAGCTGATGTACGGCTCCGGCCTGAGGGTGAGCGAGGCCGCGTCGCTGAAATGGGAGGATGTGGACGTGGAGGAAAGGTGGCTCCGCGTGTCCGGCAAGGGCTCGAAGGAGAGGCTCGTCCCCTTTAACTCCGTGACGAAGGAGTTATTGCTGCGCTGGAAGGCGGAATCGCTCGCGAGAGGACTTCCCACGGAGGGCGGGGCGCCGGTTTTCTTCGCCGGCAAGTCGCAGGCGGACCGCCTGACCGAGCGCACGATACACCGCATGGTCGCGTCGGCGGCGAAGAAGGTCGGATTATTCGGCGTGACCCCGCACACGCTGCGGCACAGCTTTGCGACCCACATGCTGGAAAACGGGGCGCCTCTCAGGGTTATACAGGAGCTTCTCGGTCATGAGAGCCTTGTCACGACGCAGCGATATCTGACTGTGACCACGGAGCAGATGAAGAAGAGTTATATGGAAGCGCACCCGCGCTCCGGTCTGGAGGACGTAAAATAAATGCAGTATCACGCTGGTATGGAGGGAACAACTATCGTTTGCGTCAAGAGGGACGGCCGAGTCGCCATGGCGGGCGACGGTCAGGTCACGCTGGGCGCTCAGGTGGTGAAGTCGACCGCGCGCAAAGTCCGGAGGATCAAGGGCAGAGAGAGAGGAGACGTCATAGCCGGGTTCGCCGGCAGCACCGCCGACGCTATGACGCTTCTGGAGCGATTCGAGAAGCAGCTCGACGAGCAGCACGGAAACCTGCTTCGCGCGGCCTCGGCGCTCATGAAGGACTGGCGGACGGACAAGTACTTGAGGCGGCTCGAGGCTATGATGATCGTGGCTGACGCGGACGATGTCTTTTTACTCTCCGGCGCCGGGGACATCCTGGAGCCCGAGAACGGAGTCGCGGCTATAGGCTCCGGAGGAGGGTTCGCTCAGGCTGCGGCGTTCGCGCTGCTGGCGGAGACGCCGCTGCCGGCGGACGAGATAGCGAGGAAGAGCATAGAGATCGCGTCGAGGATATGCATATACACGAACGACTCGATAATTCTGGAGGCGATAGGCTGATGTCCGCAAAGATAAAGGACGGCGCTTTTCTCACTCCCCGCTCGGTCGTGGCCTACCTGGACAGATATGTGGTAGGACAGGAGGCGGCCAAGCGATCGGTGGCGATAGCCCTCCGCAACCGCATACGCAGAAGGGCGCTCCCGGAAGAGATGAGGCAGGAGATCGCGCCAAAAAATATACTGATGGTCGGTCCTACCGGCGTCGGCAAGACGGAGATCGCCCGCAGGCTAGCGAAGCTCGTCGAGGCGCCGTTCGTCAAGGTCGAGGCTACGAAATTTACCGAAGTTGGTTACGTCGGGCGCGACGTGGAGTCGATGATACGTGATCTCGTGGAGGCTTCGGTCCAGATGGTGCGCCGCAGGAAGATCGACGAGGTCCAGGAGTCCGCTGAGGAACGCGCCGAGGAGCGTCTGCTCGACGTCCTGCTGCCGGGAGTGAAAAAGGAGCGTCCGTCCGCCAACGTCTCAGAGATAATGAAGTTATTCGGGGTCGTTCCTGACAGAGAGGGCGAGGCAGCCGCAGCTTCCGGGGAAACGGAGGCCGTGGACGAGGAGCGCATGTCCCACACCAGGGAGAAGATGCGCGAGATGCTCAAGGCCGGGAAACTCGACATGCGCGAGGTGGACATCGAGATCGCCGAAAGCCCGAAGATGGGCATGAACATCATCGGAGGCGGCATGGAGGAGATGGGGATCAATATCGGCGAGATACTCGGAGGCATGATGCCGAAGAAACTTCGCCGGAAGCGGATGCGCGTCGAGGAAGCGAGAAGGATTCTACAGGCGGAGGAGGCCGAGAAGCTTCTCGACCTCGAGCAGATAAGCCAGGAGGCGTTGGAGAAAGCCCAGGAGGAGGGCATAGTATTCATCGACGAGATAGACAAGATAGCGACCGGGAGCGCGTCGGGGCGTTCCGGTCCGGACGTGAGCCGCGAGGGAGTCCAGAGGGATTTGCTCCCCGTCATCGAGGGCTCGACGGTGCAGACGAAGTATGGGCCGGTTCATACGGACCACATCCTCTTCATCGCCGCCGGCGCCTTTCATCAGAACAAACCGTCTGATCTGGCTCCGGAGCTTCAGGGACGTCTGCCCATAAGGGTGGAACTCGGTCCGCTCTCCGAGGCCGATCTCGTCAGGATACTGACGGAGCCGGAGAACAGCCTCATCAAGCAGTATGTCGCGCTTATCGGGACGGAGGGAGTAGAGCTTGTCTTCACCGATGACTCGGTGGCGTCGATCGCGAAGTACGCGGCCGGCATGAACTCGCAGATGGAGAATATAGGCGCGAGGAGGCTGCACGCCATGATGGAGCACCTCCTGGAGGAGATCAGCTTCGACGCCGGAGAGGACGGCGCGAATCACGCGGTGGAGATAGACGGGGCTTTTGTCCGCGAAAGGCTCGAAAGCCTTGTCGAGGACAGCGACGCCAGGAAATATCTGCTATAATTCCGAACCCAAATCAAATAGTTCCTTATTTGATCTGGGTTCGGAATGCGCTGCAGGGATGCGGCGCCTCAACGCGCAGCGTTGGATGTTTTGCAAATCAACACGCTGGATGCGTGTTGATTTAGAATAGGATAAGACTGCCAGCGAGGGATGGTGTTTTTCATGGCTGTGGAAACCGCAGGGCAGAAGAAGGGGACGTCCGACATGGAGGACCTGCTCGAGAAGACCAGGGTCGTCAGCAGAGTCCTGCAAAGCAGAGTCGGCAATCGCTCGCCTGATTATCAGAGGCTTGCCAGGCTTTTGACGGATCTGTCGTCGGCAAACGTATACATCATAAACAAGGAGGGTCGAATACTCGGTTACTCTTGGATCAACGAGTACGACTGTCCC
>JAISQP010000192.1 GCA_031274115.1 Synergistaceae bacterium | reverse complement strand
CGCCGACAGGGAACTCCGAGCAGGGACGAAGCACAGGTGGCGGCGGCTGCGCGAGCGGCGGCGGCGTATTCTTCGCGCTCGTCGTCCTCGTCGGGTCCGCGGTTTTGGGTTGGAAGAGGGTTCTTTACTGATGAAAAAAGTTGTCCTCCTCGTTTTTACATCACTAATCCTGATATCGGCTTTTTCAGCGAACCGCGCCGGCGCGGCGGAATCCGGGGGCAAGGTCGACTCCATGAAGGCCGGCTTCTGGGCGACGCGGAGCCAGGGCAGGGTGGACCTCAACACCGGCGACGACATCTACGAATATGACATTCTCGAGACAGACAGCTCCGGAACGGCGGTGGTGCGCTTTGCGGACGGGTCTGTCCTCCAGATAGGGAGCGACGCCAAGATAAACGTCACTGAGATCGTCTTTTCCGGGGACAGAAACCGTTTTAACGTCGGGATAATGCAGGGCGCCGCGCGTATGATAACGGGCGAGATCGTCAAGCGTAACCCGAACAACTTCAAGGTCACGACCCCCAAGAGCACGATAGGCATAAGGGGCACGACGCTGCTCTTCGAGGTGCGGACGAATTTCGAGAAGGTCACGGTGGAGGAGATCAGCGAGGGAAGCGTCGTAAAATACACCAATAAAGATACCAGAGAGTCATGGACGATGACAAGACCTGGAGACACGGTGTCCGTAACCGTATCGTCCCCGACAACGCCGACCGTCCCGACGCCCGGAGTTCCCGCGCCAGGCGCTCCGGCGCTGGGCGTAAGCACGACAACGAACGTTGAGGTGCAGGGGGCTGGGGTGACCCGCGGCGACAGGGATCCTAGTGGCACGGACAGGAGCGGGGCAGGCGACAACCCCCGCGAAACGGGGCCGCAGACGAATACGGGCGGCGGCGGCGGCAGTAACAACGATGACAAGGGGAACGATGTAAACGGCGGTACTGGGTCGGGCGGCGGAAAGTCGCCTAACGATTGCTGCAACGACAACAGTTCACCTGGGCGAAATTGAAAAGGGCGTGAGTGAGTGCGGTTTTTTACAAGCGATTTGCATTTTTTCGACTCCGATATATTGACCTACTGCGACAGGCCATACGATGGCGTCGATCAGATGAACGACGACATAATCCGGCGTTTTGCCGAGCACACGAGGGACGCGAGCGAGATATACCTGCTTGGCGATATCTTTGGAAGCTGCCAGCCGGAATTTCCTCGCGACGCCTGCATAAGCGTCATGAAAAAAATGGGCGTGCACGAGCGGCCCTTTCATCTGGTGCTTGGCAATCACGATAATCTGAACGAGGCGGAGTATTTGGAGGCGGGTTTCACATCGGTCAGGACGCTCGATTTTATCGAAATCGGCGGTTTCAATTTCATGCTGACGCACGACCCTTGCATGGTGCAGCCGAAAGACACTCTTGCCATCTGCGGTCACATACACACCCTTTTCGCCGAAAACTGGCAGCCGAGCCGGAACACCTTCACCATCAACGTATCTCTGGATGTTCGCGATTACAGTCCAGTCTCCGAAAGGGAGATTCTGGATCTCGTGGCGCGATCCAATTACAGAAGGTAACCCGTGAGCGGCAAAGCGCTGAAACTTTTTGGGTCGAGAAAGTTCGCCTTCACGTTCGCACTCGGTTCGGCGTGCTTCGTCGCTGTGCTTCTCCTGATGATCGCGCAGCCTCCGATGTTCCGCAGGCTGGATATGATGGTGTACGACATTTTTCTGCGGGGGCTGGCGGGCGGAGAACCCTCACCCGTCCCGATCCTGATCGACATCGACGAGCGCAGCATCTCGGAACTCGGACAGTGGCCATGGCCTCGCTACCGGCTGGCGGAACTCCTGGCGGCGCTTTACGAGAGTGGGGTCGCGGCGATTGGGGTGGATATCCTGATGCCGGAGCCGGACAGAACATCGCCATCGCTGTGGGCGAAGCAGGTTTCGGAGGACTTCGGGATAAAACCCGATATAAGCTGGCTTCCTCCGGAGCTGATGAACAACGACCAGTACCTCGCGTCTGTCCTCAGGCAGATACCGGTCGTCCTTTCCGCTTACGGGACCCAAAATCCCGAGGACAGGGCGGATGAGAGACTGCCCACAGTAAAATTTTCGACGTTCTTCGACCCTGGAGTGGACTCATCGTACTCCATATCCGACTTCGCGCCGAACTATGAGGGAATTCAGGCGCCGGTTCCGGAGCTTGTCCTGAGCGCGACGTACATTGGGCTGATGAACGCTGAGGGGGACGAGGACGGCATATTTCGGAGGGTTCCGCTTTTCAGCGCATATAACGGAACCGCGATATCGGGGCTTGCCCTAGCCACGCTCGCGCTCGGCGCCGGCGACGGCGGAGTCGTGGTCAGAATGGCGTCCGACGGACCACGTTCCCTTCGCGTCGCCGGCATCGAGGTTCCCGTGTCGAGAGCCGGAACACTGCCTGTCGCGTTCCGGGGCGGCGGCGGCAGTTACCCGATATACAGCGCGTCGGATGTACTGAAAGGAATTGTTCCCCGGGAGAACCTGGAGGGCAGAATCGCCTTTGTCGGCTCCACGAGCGCCGGGCTTCTCGACCTGAGATCGACTCCGTTCGAAAGGGCTTTCCCCGGACTGGAGGTACATGCCGCGGCGGTGGACACCATACTGTCGGGACGCTTTATCATAGAGCCGGCGTCCCGGATCGGGTTCGAACTCATGATGATGATCGCGACAGGCGTTTTAGCGTCAATTTTCTTCAGCGTCGTGCCTCCGCATATCGCCCTGCCTCTGGGAGGGTGTCTCGCGGCGTCGGTCTGGCTCGGCGCGCGCTATATGATGGTCTCAAAGGGTATGTACCTGACGCCCCTTTATTCCCTCATTAACATGTCGTTGCAGGCTCTTTCGTCGTCCGCTCTCCGTTTTTGGCTGGAGGAAAGGGAAAAGAGGGTGCTGCGAAAGGCTTTTTCGAATTACGTATCCCCAGAGATAGTCGGGAGGATCGTGGAACGCGGGAGCGTCGCGAGTCTCCGGGGCGAGCAAAGGAACATCTCGGTACTCTTCACGGATCTTCGCGGCTTCACGTCTCTCACGGAGAAGATGGCGCCTACTCAGGTGGTTGGGATGCTGGGCAGTTATTTTTCGCCCATGACGGCGATTGTCAGGGGCTCGATGGGCACCCTCGACAAGTTCGTCGGAGACGCGCTCATGGCGTTTTGGAACGCGCCGCTAGACGTGCAGGATCACCCCGTAAAAGCCGTTACGTCGCTTCTGGAGATGCACACGGCTCTCGATGAGCTTAACGGGAAGCTCGAAAGGGAGTACGGGGTGGGCTTGAAGATGGGCGGCGGAATACACACCGGCTTAGCACACGTCGGGAACATGGGCACGTCTGAGCTGATGGACTACACGGCGATCGGCGACACCGTCAACACGGCGTCGAGACTCGAGGGCATGTGCTCCAAGTACGGGGTCGGAGTCGTGATCAGCAAGGACACCGCTGACATGTGCGCGGGCAAATTCGCCATGATGCCGCTCGATCTGGTGAGGGTGAAAGGGCGCGCCGCCGGCATCCCGATATTCACCGTTCTTCAGCCGGACGAGGCAATGAAAAGGGAAAAGGAGATAAAAACCTGGGAAGACGCCTTCGCGCTCTATATCGCCGGGGATTTTCGCGCGTTCGCCCGAAAATGCGGAGAACTCATCCGTGAACGCCCGGATGAAAAGCTGTACCGGATATTCGCGCAGAGAACAGAGACGATTAGGGATGTTGTGCCGAAAGATTGGGATGGTGTTTATACATATGAAAGCAAATAAGTTAGGCGCCGAAATTTATATCAATAATTTCATAGCCGGTTACGGACACTTGCTATTCGAAACACATCTGAACGAAAAGATCGAATCCTTTCTGAACTCGCTTTCCAGCGGGCTGGACGATCTCATTTCCGAACTTCTCTTTGAGATGAGGAGTGTCTCCGCCGCAGACGCGGCCTCCATTTACGTGGTGGATAAAGAGGTCCTTCGCTTCGTGTACGTACAAAACGACTCCCTTGCGCCGCGAAGCGGCGGCGTATGCGACGGAAAGGAGATAAATCACTTCGCGGGGAAGAGCATTCCCATAGGGGAGGAATCGATCTGCGGATATGTCGCGAAGACTAAAAGGCCCCTCCTGATAAGCGACGTGCGCAACCCCCCGGAGGTCATGCCCTTTAAATTCAACGACGAGTACGACAGGACGACCGGTTACGTGACCGTCTCCGCTATGACCGTTCCGATAGTGGATGACATGGGGGATCTGGCCGGCATACTGCAACTCATAAATCACAAGGACGAAAACGGGGAATTCGCCCCTTTCGAGGATTGGATGCTCGGCTACGTCCTGTTGCTAACCGAGAACTTCTTCCCGATGATCGCGCGGTCGTTCGACCGCTATCGCTCCGCTCCAAAGGAAGCCGCGATAGCCGACGCCCCTTTTCAAAACCTGTACGACTCCATACGGGGACAGCTTTACCGCCCGGACGTCAAGCTGAACGAAAATCTCCCTTGGCTCGCGAACAGCGGGATTTCATGGACAAAGCGGGACAGGCGCAAGGAGTCCAACATTTCTAAGAGACTCATCTCGTACGCGGATTATGTAAACAGGTTCGAGGACATAAACACCGTGATAGACATAATGCTGACGGAAGCCAGAGACGCGACGGCCGCGGACGCCGGCACATTCTATCTTGTCGAGGGAGACAATCTGCGCTTCGCCTACGTCCAAAACGACACGCTTTTCAAGGACAACACTCAACGGCATCATTATGTCAACAGCGTGATACCGATAAGCGACCGCTCCATCGGCGGGTACGCGGCACTAAAGCGCGAGAGTCTCAACATCCCGGACGTGTCGAAAATTCCAGAGAGCGTACCGTATTCGTTCAACCATTCGTTCGATGACGCGTCAGGATACCATACGGTCTCGATGCTCGCTGTTCCGATCCTCGGCGTCGGCGGCGCTCCTCTTGCCGTCCTCCAGCTTATAAACAGCAAGGACGCGTCGGGGCGAATAAAACCTTTCGACGAGCCCGACATCCGCTACGTCAACCTGCTGGCCGGGCAGACGATGCCGTTTCTGACGAGGTCTATAATGACGAGGAGACTGATTGACTCCATGCTCAAAATGTCGAGCATGAGAGATCCCCTCGAGACCGGCGCGCACGTCAACAGGGTCGGCGCCTTCGCCGCGGAAATTTATCATTGCTGGGCGCTGCGGCACGGGATTGACGAGAACACCCTCAGAGTAGAAAAGGACACTATAAGGCTCGCTGCCATGCTCCACGACATAGGCAAGGTCGCCGTCCCTGACGCCGTCTTGAAAAAACCGGGCAAGCTCACGGATAATGAATATGAAATCATGAAAAAACACTGTTCCGCCGGGGCATCCATGTACGCCGCGGCGGACTCGAAACTCGAACGCATGGCGTACCAGATAACTCTTCACCACCATCAGAGGTGGGATGGTTCAGGCTACACCGGAGACCCTGACTGCCCCTCTCTTTCCGGCGAGGATATACCGCTCCCGGCGAGGATCACGGCGGTCGCGGATGTACTGGACGCGCTCGTGTTCTCCAGGGTTTACAAGAGCGCCTGGACCTTCGACGATGCGGTAGCCGAACTCTCCAAGAGCGCCGGCACGCAGTTCGACCCTGAAATAGTGCGGGCGGCGATGGAAGTTTCCGACACGCTGAGGGCTATAGTCAACAGGTTCAGGTAAGGGTGACAAGGCCCGGTTTCTATGACGCGCGGACGGATTAGCACAAATATCGAGAGGGGATGTTTCCTGTGGAGGTCGAGCCGATCAAGGACGTAAAGAAAATTGACGCTATGAAAAAAATTTTGCGCGCCGGGAATCCCAGGGACGAACTCATCTTTACCATAGGCATAAACACGGCGCTGCGAATCAGCGACCTTCTTTCCCTCCGTGTCGGCGACGTGGTAAACGATAAGGGAAAGCTCGTCGCGGCTATCGAGATGAAGGAGAAGAAGACGGGAAAAATCAGGAAGTTCCCGCTGAACAAATCCATCCGAGACGCTCTCCCGGGCTACCTGAACAGTCTCGGAAAACCCGGCCCGGACGCGCCGCTCTTCCCCTCCAGAAAAGGCGGCGCTCTGAGCAGGTGGCAGGCCAGGCGAATCCTGTCCTCGGTCGGCGAGTCCGTAGGGCTGCACAAGATCGGGACTCACTCGTTGCGCAAGACTTTCGGCTATCACGTGTATCAGCGAACCGGCGGCAACCTTGGTCTCGTTCAGAAGCTGCTCAGCCACTCATCGAGCGCCGACACTCTCAGGTACATAGGCATAGACAGAGAGCAGATGGACAACACTTACCTGGAACTCAACCTATGACGGCCTTTGATTATCCCACGGCGCGCCCTTGCTCCCGAGCTTCTTCCACAGCGCGAACGCCAGAACTCCGGACAACAGGAGAGATGGAACCATGTAGCTTACGTTGTAGACCGTCGAGTAGGCCCATGGGTTCTGTCCCTCGGGGGCGTAGCTTGCGAAGAATATGACGCCTGAAAGCACATGGCAGACGAGTCGCGCGATTCCGGAGACCACGGCGCCGAGTGCGGGGCGCGCCCTGAAAAACCCCGCTATCCCTAGACAGGCGAAAGCGAGCGGATAGTCAAGAGCTGCCTGAACAGGATGCGTGACGTAGCCTCCGAATAGCATCAGCAGAAACCCGGTCATCATACCGGCGGCGGCCCCCCACTTGAAGCCGTGCCTGTACGAGAAAAAAAGAAGAGGAGCCATCTCGAGCGTGACGGAACCTCCCTGAGGCATGGAGAACATCTTGAAATACGAAAATACGACCGCGAGGGCCACGCAGAGCGCGCCCTCAACCGTAACCTTCACCCTGTCCGAACTGCTTCCCGCTGTAGCGATATTCACAAAAAAACCCCCTTGGCTTTGTTTTTGCACAGGGGGGCTATGAATTTCTCATAAGATTTCTGCCGTTTGGAACTGAACGATCCCATACTTCCTTCGCCGGTATTGGCCGGATCAGGTTCTAAGGGTCGAAGCAAACGCCTCCTCTCAGCCTTCCCTTATGGAAAGCTCCCCCGATGCGTGCATATATTCCCGCCTTTATGAACGATTGTCAAGCCAAATCACGAAATTAATAATTCAAATTTGAGGTCGCCAAATTTGCGCTCAATCGTTGCTGTACAGTGGGCACATGAATCGGAATCGCTCAATGTATGGTATGACTAAATTTACAAATTCAATGCTGAATTCACAGTTTTCACGTTCAAATTGAACATAACAGTTTCTGCTGTCTCCGCCCCACTATACTGCAACATTAGTTATGTTATTGACATTTCGTTTATACATGACTATAATTCGACATGCGACGAAATGACGATGTGATTGCGCGTGAAAATTTTAAGGAGGCGAACTGTATGAAACGTCGTTTTAGGATAAACAATTTATGCTGTTCGGGGTGTGCGGCAAAGATAGAGAGCACAATTCTTGATTTCCCTGGAGTGGAGAGCGTTTCGATAAATCTCGAGGGCGGAGTGCTGACGATCGTGGATGACGGGGTGCTTGCGCTTGACTCCATCCGTAAGGTGACAAGTTCGATAGAGCCGGACGCGAGCGTCGTTTCGCTCGACGCGAAAGAAACCGACGATCACTCGCGACACGATCACGGGCATGGCGAAGGGGACCGCGTAAAAAAGGAAATAATTTCAATTGCGTTCGCTGGGGCGATTTTCGTCTTCGCGCTCGTTTTCGGAGGGAAGCTCCAGAGCGTTCTCAGAATTCCGGGCGCCGGAGACGGATTTGTGGAATATCTGCTTTATGGCGCTGCGTATCTGATAGCTGCTTTTCCGGTTTTAACGGCGACTTCCAGGACGCTTTTCACTAAAAATTTTCTCAACGAGTTCTTCCTCATGAGCTTCGCCTCCCTCGCGGCGATAGTTATCGGCAAGACACCGGAGGCCATAAGCGTCATGCTCTTCTACCGCGTTGGCGAGATGTTCCAGGAACTGGCGGCGTCGAAATCGAGAAGTTCGATAAAGGCGCTCGTGGAGCAGAAACCATCGACCGCGCGCGTTCTGCGCGGCGGAAAAACTTTTGAAACGTCGCCGGAAAAGGTGAGAAAGGGAGATCTCGTCGTCGTGAGGCCCGGCGAAAAAATCCCCGTCGACGGGGTCGTTCGCGAAGGTCTTTCGCGGATAGACGCGTCGTCGCTCACCGGCGAGTCGCTTCCCGTTTCGGTATCGCCGGGCGAAACGGTGTACGGCGGGACAGTCAGCAAGGACGGGCTTTTGACCATAGAGGCGTCCGGAAGCTTCGAGGACTCGTCCGTCGCGCGTATTATGGAGATGGTGGAGAGCGCCGTCGCGCGCAAATCTCCGACTGAGAGATTCATAACGAAATTCGCGCGGTATTACACTCCCGCGGTCGTCGCAATAGCCGCGGCGCTCGCGATCCTGCCGCCGCTTCTGTCGATGGGGAGCTTTTCGCAGTGGCTCTACAGGGCACTCGTTCTCCTCGTCGTGTCATGCCCGTGTGCGCTCGTGATCTCCATACCGCTTGGCTACTTTGGAGGGATAGGCGCGGCTTCTCGCAGCGGGGTCCTCGTGAAGGGCGGAAGCGTTTTCGACGCACTGAAGGAGACTGACGCCATATTTTTCGACAAGACCGGCACGCTCACGAAGGGAGTGTTCGCGGTAAGAAACGCGATCCCGGCGGACGGCGTCTCGCGGGAGGATCTAGGAACCGCTGCCGTTATCGCGGAAAGCCTGTCAAATCACCCAGTCGCCAGGTCCGTCGCGGCGGAGTTCGGAGAGCTGTATCCGGGGGGGATATCCGTGACCGGCGAGGAAAAGGCGGGCAGGGGAGTGGTTGCTGTCTACACGCCCCAAAAAGACGGCGTGTTCGGGAATCCGGCGCCTGCAGTAAGGCTTCTCGCCGGCAACGAAGCCCTGATGGCGGAAAACGGCGTCGCGGCGCGCGAGGCCTCCGGTGAAGCGGGCTCTGTCGTTCACGTAGCCCGCGACGGGGTCTATCTCGGAAGCATAACCGTCTCGGACACGATACGCCCGGACTCAAAAGAAGCGATAAGGGAGATCAGAGAGTGCGGAATAGAGAAAATATACATGCTTTCCGGCGACAGGGAGGCGGTAGCGTCATCGGTCGCCGGCGAACTTGGGCTCTCCGGGTACCGCGCCGGATTGACGCCGGATGAAAAGGTGGCCGCTTTGGGAGAACTGGCGTCGAACATCGAAAGGGCCGCTTTCGTGGGGGACGGAGTGAACGACGGGCCGGTTCTAGCGACGGCCGGCATAAGCATAGCGATGGGGGGGCTCGGCTCGGAGCTGGCAGTCGAGATATCGGACGCGGTCATCCTCGACGACTCGCCGAAAAAAGTAGCGTCGCTCCTGCGTATAGCGCGCTTCACGAGAAAAGTGGTCTGGCAGAACATAATCGCCGCGATGGGAATAAAGGCGCTGTTCATCGCCCTTGGGGTGATCGGCGTGGCTGGGCTTTGGGAGGCCATCTTCGCGGATGTCGGCGTGGCGATACTGGCGGTTCTGAACGCCGCCAGAACCGTCAGGGCATAGCTCGGCGGGGGAAATTGGCCGTTTCTTCTACCAGGTCGGAGGTTTGCAGCGCGAGCAGGGT
>JAISQP010000009.1 GCA_031274115.1 Synergistaceae bacterium | reverse complement strand
CATGAGGAATAGAGATGGAGAGCCGCTCCGTTCCGCTCCTTGTCGGAAATAAATCCTATCCCCTTCTGACATCCCTCGACGATGAGAAACTCAAGATCGTGTACGGGGTGCTGAAGGACGTGGTGGCCTCCACTCCTGGGACTTTCGAGCAGGACCAGAGACTTTTTATAGCCTGCATCAAGCTCGCGGACGCGCTGGTAAACATTTCGACGCGCCTGGACGGTATTTTGTCCGGCTTATCCGGTCTGCCGGGTGACAGTAAACTGCCCTCAGAGGAAACTGTAAGGCGGGGAGAATAGATGAATATCGCCGATATCGCGCTTTCGGTAATCGGGTGTTACTTCGTGATTCGCGGCATCCTCAGGGGGATTTCAGGCGAGTTGTTTCTGCTGCTCGGCACGGCGGGAGGCTTTTACTGCGCGACGAGGTTTTACGCGCCCATGTCCCGCTTGATGGCGGAGAGACTCGGCATCAATCACCTCGTAACGACGGGCGTGAGCATGCTCGTCATTTTCCTGGCCGTATGCCTGGTTTGCTCAGCGGCAAACAAGGTCATAAAAAAACTGCTGGATATAACCGATCTGTCCCTGGCCGACAAAGCGGCCGGCGCCTTTGCGGGGTTCCTGAAGCTCTACGTCCTCATGCTTCTCACGCTGGTCTCCGGCATGATTATATCCCCGATAACCGGAGACGCGTGGGTGAGGGAGAGCAAAATGCTCACGGCTACGGCTCTCACGTGGCAGGTCGTTTATCCCGCGCTCGATGGCCTTGGCGTTCTGCCTGACCTGGCGGATCTCCAAAACGAGGCCAGAGCGTACGTCACCAAACAGGCGGCGGGCAGTCTCTTCCGGCCCGAAAACTACTCCGGCCCCGTGATGCCGGTAAGCGCGGATATCGCGTCGGCTGACTTATCGCCGGACGCTATATCGGCGCGATTCGAGCCAGGCCAGCTGTCGCAGGCGCCGCTCCCCGATCTGCCTAAAGGCCGGACGAAAAACCAGATGCTGGACTTTTTCCTTGGGTGGGGCGGCAAAAATAAATAACTCATGAAGATCGATCCATCCGCTTATAAATCCCTCGAACTCGCCAAGATTCTCGACATCATAAGACGCGACTGCCGGAGCGACCTCGGCGCGAATATTCTGGCGTCCATAGAACCAGCTCTGGATAAAGATGAGCTGGAGTCGCGCCATAGCCTATTCAACGCCGTCGAAGAGTACAGGGACAGGCGGGGCGATCTTCCGTGGAACTACAAACTCTCGTCGGTGGGATATCTCCTGGACGAGGCCAAGACCTCCGGCATGATGGTCGGCGAGGAGCTTTTGACGGTTCGCCGTCTTTTAATCGGCGCGTCTCGCGTCAGGGAAGCTCTCCAGGATGCGAGGAAGGAATGGCCGGTATTCTCCCTTTTGATCAAGGATATTCGGGATTTTGAGGCGGAGGAGAAGGCGCTTTCCGTGATAGACGAGGAGGGACGGCTCTACGACCACGCTTCGGACAGGCTGAAGCGTCTGCGCGATGGCATACGGAAACTGCGCGACCAGATTCGCCGAAAGGGACAGGGGATCATCTCCGACCCCGCAACTGGAAGCATGCTTCAGGAGCGGGTCCTCACGCTCAGAAACGGACGCCACGTAGTTCTGGTCAGGCAGGACGCTATCTCCCACTTCCCCGGCGTCGTGATGGACCGCTCCGGCTCCGGAAACAGCGTTTACATGGAGCCGCACGCGCTAGTCGCGCTCAATAACGAGCACGCCATCCACTCGGAGGACGAAGGCACGGAGGAACGGCGCATCCTGCACAAGCTCACTGAAAAGATACTCGCCCGAGAGCCGGCTATTCTGGACGCGGAGGCGGTCATGGGCAAAATCGACGTCTTCTACGCGCTCTCCGAAAAGATTCGCCGCGACCGCTGGCACATGCCGATACTGTCGCAGAGCCGCGCGTTCAGCTTTCACAGGGCGCTCCATCCGCTTCTGGGCGGCGCCGCGGTCCCCATAGACATTTCCTGCGGCGAGGATTTTCGCATTCTCGTGATAACGGGCCCGAACACGGGAGGCAAGACGGTCGCGCTCAAGACGGCCGGAGTATGCGTATGTCTCGGCTGGCTTGGCTTCCCCGCGCCCTTCGAGGAGAATTCCGTTCTTGGCGTCGTGGACGACATCTACAGCGATATCGGCGACGAGCAGAGCATAGAGCAGAACCTCTCCACCTTCAGCGCCCACATCTCGCAGGTTATCAAGATCCTCAGATCGGCATCCGACGGCTCGTTCGTGCTGCTCGACGAGCTTGGCGCCGGCACAGACCCGGATGAGGGCGCGGCCCTCGGCATCGCCATACTCGACTTCCTGCGGGACAAGCGCGCGCTCGTCCTGGCGACGACGCACCACAACCCGATCAAACGGTACGCGCTCTCGTGCCCGGAGATAGAGTCCGCGTCCGTGGAGTTCAACGTCAGCACGCTGTCCCCGACCTATCGTCTCCTGATAGGGATTCCAGGCCGCAGCAACGCGCTCCTCATAGCCGAAAAGCTCGGCGTGCCGCAAAGCGTCCTGCTGCGGGCGAAGGAGGCGCTGCACGGTAAAGAGGCCTCTATGGAGGACATAATAGGCGAGCTTCAGGAGAAGCGAACCGCA
>JAISQP010000216.1 GCA_031274115.1 Synergistaceae bacterium | reverse complement strand
ATCGCCTTCATTCTCCACTCCTCCTTTATGTCCGGGCTCATATCGTCGTCCTGCACCCTGAATACTCTTCTCACGAAGTCCAAAATGGCCTTCTTTTTGAGTTTGTCGTAGTTCCGCTCCATCATCAGACCGAGAAGCTCACGCGCGTATTTCTCACGGTAATTTGGATCGTCTCCGGCTTCGAGCATCAGCGCCGCGGCAAGAACCACGACGGCAAACGGGCGCTCGTCACCGCGAAGGCTTTCGATATCCGCCTCAG
This sequence comes from Synergistaceae bacterium, assembly GCA_031274115.1. The sequence goes on along the minus strand of JAISQP010000216.1, from coordinate 2,858 downwards.
CGACTCTGAAAACATTATACTCGAAATTCAACCTTGTGCCGTAGCACTCGTACTCATACGGCCCAGCGTACCAACTCTTGCCGGTGAATATGGCAAGGGACGCGACGGGGTACTTCAAGCGGTCGCTCGCCCTGTAAAATTCGGTGTACATTCTGCGGGCGAACCCGGAATAGGGCTCGTGCTGCTGTTCTATAAGGAGAGTCACGCGCTGTATGCCGCCGCCCAGCAGGTGTACGGACAGGCAAAGGTCCGCAACCCTTCCGCCCTTATTCGTATCCGCCTCTATACCGGGCATGTCTTCGCTCATCAGTTCCGCATCCTTTGTGTAATCCCTGTCCGCCGCTAGGTCGGGCATGAAAAATTCTATCGCGTCGTCGGTTTCCTGGATCAGCATATCTTTCCAGGCTTCGTCCAGCCAGTTCCCATCCAAACTCACCACCACGCCTTCGCAAAATTTTGATGAGCGTTCCGCCCCCGCTCAGGGGAATTATAACTCAAGCGCAGGTGACTGGGTCAGGGTATTTTCTTCCTTCCCTCGCTGTGTCATAGATTGTTTTCGTCTCGATCGCGGCTTCTTGACAGCTTTGGGCGACATGGCATAATACTTGTTATTGGTGTTTTAGTTAATAACTGGAGGCGAGAATCGATGAAGAAAGCAGCGGCGTTTTTTTTCATATTTGCCATGGCTCTTCTTGCGCATACAGACGGGGCGTCCGCCGTTCCAAGATCCATCGTTATAAAGACAGGCGACAGAGAGGCGATCAAATCGCGGATAACCTCGTCCATGCAGGAACAGCGCTACAAGCTCGTAAGCGCCGATCAATATCAGCTCGTCTTCGAAAAACCGCTGCAATCTTTTTTTGAGAACGTCACCAATCTGGATCCGTTATATTTCAGAGGGCCGAAGCTTCGGAAAATATGGAGCGTCCTCCCGTCGCAGCACGGAATCGAAGCGACGGTGGATATCCTGATAGCGTCGAGCCCGGGGACGGCGGGAGAGAAGGTCATCGCGACCGAGGAAGTCGTCTCGTTCAACTACGCCGATCATGAAAAAATTAATAAAGAAAAGCTTTACGACCTTTTTGGACTGATGGCGGATATCGAAGGGCTCGACAGGTATTTTGTGATGAGGGCTTCGGGGCTGTTTCCTGAACTCAAGCCGGAGACGCCGAAAGCTGACATGCTTCTGGAGGGCGACCGCATTATCGCCGTGCTCCCTGACGGCGTCGCGGGTAAAGCCGGCGTCAAGGCGGGCGACATAATCCTCGAAATCAACGGCAATCCGGCCGAGGGCGACATCATCAACTTCATTGACACGAGACTCGCGAGAGGCAACAGAGTTGTCCTGACGCTTCAAAGAGGCGCTTACCTCGGAATAATCACCCTGATGAACACGGACTAAGGGAGGGCCGAAGCCCTCCCTCGCGGGTTTTAAATATTCTTAAATATTCTCTTCCCCTTTAGAACGATATGTACGTGCGGAAGTTGATCTGATGATCGTCGTCCTGACGGGCGGCGTTGGGGTCGGTGTTTGTGCCGTAGTCGATGTTGTCGTACGACAGCTCGAAATCGATCGCCGGGCTGTAACGGTAGCCCACGCCGAACGTCCAGTTGGTGGCGTTGTCAAAGCCCGTCGTGTCGAAGTCGGCCCGGACAAAGCGCTCGAACGTGCGCCACTTATCGCTCCACTCCTGAGTCGCGAAAGCCGCTATTATCTTTGTGGTGTTGAGGTTGACCGGCTGATTCGCCAAAAGCTCGGCGCCGTAAGGCGAGTACGGATTCGCTCCGCCCAGACGCTCGAAGTTGTTGTCCAACTGGCCGTATTCCAGCCAGAGAGAGGTGAACTTCAGCGTATCCTGGCCAACCTCCAGCATAGCCTTCCAGGCGTTCGCCGAGTCCTCGTACGGGACATAGGTCGGGCGGCTCGTTCCCTGGCTCTGCCAGTAGTATATGGCCTTCAGCTCGATGTCCGGCGTGAACTTGAAGCCCGCGTAAGCGCCGTAGGTGCTGAGGTCGGAGTCGGTGACGTCGGCGCCGGTTGAGTCCGTGTACTCCTTGTCGGGAATGAGCCAGTAGCCCAGGAGCCCGGCGCGAATCTTCTCGTTGAAGTTCAGGTTGACATTCGCCGCGGCCAGGAACCCCTCGACGTTATCCACAGTTGCGCCCGCCTGGTTGTTGAGCGCCGAATCCCACTGGTCGTCGTTGATTCGTCCGACCGAGATCAAAAAGTCCGCCATGCCCCAGCTCTTCGAAAAGGTCAGCGCGTTCAGCGTGTTGTCGCCGAACCACGCGTCTTCGTCAGCGTACAGGCCGAGATCGCTCTCGAGGTCTAACTCCTGGAGGCCGGCCGTGAAGGTGACGTCGTAAGGAAGTTTAGTCGTCACATAATAGAGTTCCCACTCTATCGGCCTGTTCCCGTTGTTTGAGCCGCCCGCCACGAGACGCGCCGTAAAAGTGGTGTTCTCGTCGATGCGCTTGTTGATGTAAAGGCGGTAACGGTTGAGGTCGAACTCGTTCTTGCCGGCGACCTGCCCCAACTCGTCCCCGTACCAACCTTGCGCGCGCCCGTCCCCCTCGCCGGTGAAGCGGGCGTCGAAGCGCAGCTCTCCACTGAAGAACCAGCCGCCGAGGTCCTTCTCGAGAACCGCCACGCGCTCGTCGATCTTGTCGACCTTCACGCCGAGGGCGTCCAGCTCGTCCTTGAACTCCACGATGAGCTTCTTGAGCATCTCGACGTCCTGCTTGCTCGCCTTCTCCAAATCGATCTTCGCGAGGCCGCGGGCGATTACGGACGCCACCTCGTAACGGGTCGAGGGCTGCGCGCCCTTGAAGGAGCCGTCGGGATAACCGGAGATAAC
>JAISQP010000127.1 GCA_031274115.1 Synergistaceae bacterium | reverse complement strand
GATCAGAAGGTGTTCGCGTGGCGATTCGGGGCTTATAAGCGGGCGTGGGACGACCTGAGTTTTTATCAGGACGACGAGTATCAGTTCGATTACGACGAGGACCGCAAGGGCGCTTATATCGGCGCGGGCCGTAAGTTCAGCGAGCGCTCAAAGCTGAGCTGGTTTCTGACAACGGAGTGGCAGGACGTCGACATAAGCCCGCATAACGTGGACGACCCCACGCCTGGGCAGCTCGAAGAGATGCAGAGCGGAGAGAATTTCATGATAAGCGGAGCGTTGAAGCGCGACAACATGGATCCGTACACTCCGTTCCCCAAGGGAGACAACGAGTCGCTGCATGTGGAGAAGGGACTCGAGTTACTGGGCGGACAGTGGTCATACTGGAAATACTGGATTGACGCCAGGTACTACACTCCTCTTGACTTCCTCACCAAGCTCTTCGAGCGAAACTTCGAGGTGGACGAGATACCTCCGATTATAGCCGCGCGGCTCATGATAGGCGACGCGAGCGGTTACCTGCCCTGGGCCGTAGACTACACGCTTGGAGGGGACAGCACGCTGAGAGGATATGAGGACAAGCGTTTCCGCGGCGACCAGATGTTCCTTTTTAACGGCGAGGTTCGCTTTCCCGTGCACAGAACAGTGTCGCTCGTCTTCTTCTACGATATTGGCAAGGTATGGGACAGCTACATCGATGAGAACTTCGATTTCGGCGATATGGCCAAGGGCTATGGCATTGGCGTAAGGGTGCGTACGCCCCTCGGCAATCTGAGGCTGGATTTCGCTCAGGGCGACGAAGAGTCGAGGGTGCACTTCGGATTTGGCGAGATGTTCTAAGCTCAGAATTATTTTAATCTTTATCGCTGGGGTTGCGGCGACGTGCGCCGCGCCATGCGCCGCGGCGGTCAGGGTCGAAGGCCTGAACGCCTGGCTTTCAGCCGGCGCCGAGCGCAGTTTGAGCGCTGTTTTCGAGCACATACCGGCGGGGGAGACGAACTCGTCTAAGGAGACGCTCCTCACGGTCGTGGCAAACCGCCTCCTTCCGGGCTATAAGGTGGAGTCTGTGACGTTCGGCGAAAGCGCCGTCTCAGTGAAACTCGTCGCCGTCTCGCCGCCCCCGGACTGGAGCGTCTCGCTCTCCGCTCCAAACCTGAGTCCTCCGGTTGACGCGTGGTTCGCTTCGGACATCTCCGACATCGGGGGACAACTCTCGCCGCTGATGGAGGACGTTCCGATCGAGGCCCTCTCATGGGGCGACGCGGACCTCAAGCGAACCGTCGAGGAGCTTTGCAAAGAAAAGCTGCCAGGCTGGAGGATCTCTCTCATGGTCCGTAATGCGGACAGCGGAGACGCTCTTCTCGATGTATCTTTCGTGCCGGAGCAGCCGGTGACTCTTGCCGTAACCTCTAATATCAACTCTTCATCAATACCAGTGATGCTGCACTCGAGCCTTCGCGAAGATCTGCTCGTCGGCTTCGCCCCCGTCATAGGCGTCCCTGTCCCGTGGCTCGAGAATCACAGAGACGACTTAGTCCAGCTTGGCGCGGAGATATTGAAGGGTGTGGATCTGGTCGAACAGGCTAAGGCGCGGTCCGAGATGACAGTGAGAACGGGCCCGATCTCCGAGGTGAATGTCGAGCTGGAGAGCAAACGGTACGCGGTCTGGGTGTGGATGGCGGTCTATGCCGGGGGAGGCGACAAGTTTCCGGAGGCCGGACTTCACTTCGGCAGGCGGGCGGAAATCTTCCCTGACTGGGATATGGAGCTTTACGCTGAACTCATCATGGCGATGAACGACTGGGACCTCGAAACCCGCCTCGGCATGAGGTGGTCTCCGTGGCGGAACTTCTGGCTTGGAGGAGAGTGGAGCGACCTCGACGACTCATGGTGGGCGCGCGCTTCTGTCGATTCAAGATCCCACAGACCATACGCGTGGATTCGCTTCAGCGAGGACGGAGACGCGAACGGCGCCGTTGGATATCGCATAACGGATTTCATCTCCATAGAGGCGCATTACGATTCCAGAAGCGACGATCCATGGAACTTAAGGGCTCTCGTCAACATGTGAGGAATTGGAGGTTAAGAGGAATGCCGTCCGTTACACTGTCTGAAATTGCGTCGATAACAGGCGGCGCCGTGGTCGGAAACGGCGGCCGCGTCGTAAGCGGGATCTGCGCTCCAACCGCCTGCGGAGAAAATATGCTTTGCATCGTGTGGGAACGCGGAGTGATGGAAAAAATCCCAGAGGGCGTCCCCGTCTTGTCAAACCGAGGCGCCATTGCGGGCCGCGACGGAGTCGAGCACGATTCTCCGCGGGAGGCTCTCCTTGACATACTTCCACTCTTCGACCGCAGAGAGAAAATACCCTCAGGGGTTCACCCCGGCGCTTTTGTAGCGCCAGACAGCGCAGTCGGCGAAGGGGTCTCGATAGGTCCAGGCTGCGTAGTGTCCGAGGGCGCCGTAATCGGCGACAGAACGGTGATCCTGGCCAACTCATTCGTCGGAAGAAACGTCGTTATAGGCAGTGACTGCCGTATCGAATCGTGTGTCTCGCTGCACGACTTCGTGGAGGTCGGAAACAGGGTATTACTGCACTCGGGCGTTGCCCTGGGCTGCGACGGTTTCGGCTTCATCCCGTCCATTGACGGCGTGAGGATGAAAATTCCCCAGATTGGAACTGTTATAATAGAGGACGACGTGGAGATCGGCGCGAACAGCACTGTGGACCGCGCCACATTTGGAGCGACGAGAATCCGGCGCGGCGCAAAGCTCGGGAGTCTGCTCCACATCGCTCACAACTGCGACATAGGGGAGGACTGCGTGATCGCGGGTTGCGGAGGGTTTGGCGGAAGCTCTAAATTAGGACGGGGATCGATCGTCGCCGGAATGGTCGGAGTGGCGGACCACGTCTCTATTGGAGAAGGGGTCACGGTCGCGGGCAGGTCCGGGGTGACGAAGGATATCGCGGGTGGGCTGACGGTCTCGGGCTTTCCCGCGCGGAGACACATGGAGGAAACCCGTTTTCAGGCCTCGCTGCGGCGCGTTGAGGATCACGCGAGACGGCTGCGGAGTCTGGAGAAGCTTTTCGGGAAGCTGACGTCCGGCAAGCGCGAAGACGAAAAGGACGCTTGAATCGTGCGAAAAAGGAGAACTATCGCCGCGCCTGTCGTCTTCAGGGGAATCGGAATACACTCCGGCGAGAGTTCGTCCGTTCGGCTCCTGCCTCTTCACGATGGCCATGGAATATGCTTCTCTTTCGGCGGAAACCGGTATCCGATAACAGACGCCAGGGTCTCGGAGACGAGAAGAAGCACTTCTATCGCCTTCCCCGGAGGACAGACCGCGAGGACGGTGGAGCATCTGCTCGCGTCGTTCGCCGGGCTCGACGTGGACGACGTCACTGTGGAGACCGAGGGCGAAGAGCTCCCCATAATGGACGGCAGCGCGCTGCCGTTCGCTGAAGGCATAATGGAGGCCGGAATCGAGGAAAAAGACGAACCGGCGCCGCAAACCGGGCTTTCTTTCCCGATTTGCGCGGATAGAGGAGCGTCGAGCGCGATCGCGCTGCCGTCGGACGAACTGAGGATCACCTATGTCATCGATTATCCCGGGGCATTGGGGACCGAGATGAAAGACGTGATCCTGACGCCGGAGGCCTTCATGAAGGAGATAGCGCCCGCAAGGACATTCGGGCTGCGCTCCGAGATCGAGGCGCTGCGGAGATCCGGCCTGGCAAGAGGCGGGCGCCTCGACAACGCGCTCATAATAGGGGAGAATGGGCCTGAAAATGATGCGTACAGATTGGAACGCGAGTGCGCCGCGCATAAGATGCTGGATCTTCTTGGCGATCTCTCGCTCGCCGGAACGCTTATGAGGGCTCATTATATATGTATCAGGGGGGGACATGAGCTGCACGCGATGCTGACGGACCGCGTCAGGACGTTTAAAAGCGTTAAGGGAGCGCTGATTAAATAGCTAAAACGACAGTTTGCCGAAAAAATCTACTCATTGTAACC
>JAISQP010000045.1 GCA_031274115.1 Synergistaceae bacterium | reverse complement strand
CTCTCGCTCATCAAGGTGAACGCCACGATGGAGACCAGACCGCACATACTTCAGATCGCCGACGTTTTTCGCTGCCGCGTCGTAGATATGGGCAGCGAAGCGCTGACGCTGGAGGTTACTGGAGACGAGGGCAAGGTCGCGGCATGCACGGAAGCCCTGCGCGCGTACGGCATAATCGAGATAGCGGGCTCCGGATCAGTCGCTCTCGGCAGGGCCGGTTTTCACAAAAACGCCGCCGCGGATAAGGGAAAAAGCGAGGAAGGGGGCGGCGCTTACAAGTTCGAATATCTTCTGGCCGGCGCTTAGCTGTTTATGCGCGAAGAGGACAATAAATCAGCTTATAAAAATAAAATCGCTAAGGAGCGTGAAAGAAATGGCAAAGGTGTACTACGACAGAGACGCGAATCTGAAGGTTTTATCGGGTAAGACGGTGGCGGTTCTCGGCTACGGCAGCCAGGGGCACGCCCACGCCCAGAATTTGAAAGACAGCGGAGTATCGGTGATCGTAGGGCTTCACGAGGGCAGCAAATCGCGCAAAACGGCGGAGGCCGACGGTTTTAAAGTCTGCTCCGTGGAGGGCGCCGCCAAAGAGGCGGATATCATAATGTTCCTCATGCCGGATCATCTTCAGGCCGGTATTTACAATAACCTCGTCGCGCCGAACATGAAGAAGGACGCGGTACTCGCCTTCGCGCACGGTTTTGCGATACATTTCGGACAGGTCGTCCCCTCGAAGGAGAACGACGTCTTTATGATCGCGCCGAAAGGCCCAGGCCATATTGTCCGCCGCATGTACGCCGACGGCAAGGGAGTTCCGGTGCTCGTGGCGGTATATCAGAACGCTTCAGGCAAAGCGATGGACGTCGCTCTCGCGTATGGTTCGGCGATCGGCGGCGGCAGAGCCGGAATGATCGAGACGACCTTCGGCGAGGAGACGGAGTCGGATCTCTTCGGAGAGCAGGCCGTTCTCTGCGGCGGCGTCACGGAGCTCATCAAGGCTGGGTTCGAGACGCTGGTCGAGGCGGGGTACCAGCCCGAGATCGCGTATTTCGAGTGTCTCCACGAGATGAAGCTTATCGTCGACATGATCTTCGAGGGCGGACTCTCCTGGATGCGCTATTCCGTGAGCGACACGGCAAAATACGGGGATAGCGTAGCCGGCAGGCGGGTGATCGACGATAACGCGAGGTGGACGATGAAACAGCTCTTGAGCGAGATTCAGGACGGTACATTCGCGAAGGACTGGATTCTCGAAAATCAGGCGGGGCGCCCGAGGATGAAAAAATGGGTAAAGGCTGAGCGCGAACATCTCATAGAGCAGGTCGGCAAAGATCTGCGCGGCATGATGCCCTGGCTGGACAAGAAGGAAGCGCCGGAATATTAAAATTGAATGACAAAGAGGGTCGGTGCGAATGGGAGACAGCGGAGAATTTGTAAAGATATTTGACACTACTCTGAGGGACGGCGAACAGGCGGCGAGGGTCAACCTCAACACTGGCGAGAAAGTGCAGGTAGCTCGGCAACTGGAGCGCTTGAACGTCGACATCATAGAGGCCGGTTTTCCGGCGTCGTCGCCGGGGGATTTCGACGCGGTGCGCCAGGTGGCCTCTGAGGTTCGGACTCCTGTTATAGCCGGTCTCGCCCGCACTAAGGAGCGGGACATAACGGCGGCGGGAGAGGCTCTTGCCGGAGCGGCGAGGGCGCGCATACACACATTTATCGCCACGAGTCCGATTCACATGGAATACAAACTGAAAATGACGCGTGACGAGGTGTTGAAGGAGGTAGCGTTTGCCGTAAAGTTCGCCAGAGGCATAACCGAGGACGTGGAGTTCTCCGCTGAGGACGCAAGCCGCTCCGATCTCGATTTTCTCGTGGAGGTATTCAGCCTGGCGATAGACAGCGGCGCCTCCACCATCAATATACCCGACACCGTCGGGTACGCGATGCCGCTCGAGTTCGGGGAGTTTTGCGGGACGATCATCGAGAGGGTGAACAGGCCGGGTGTGACGTGGTCCGTGCACTGTCACAACGATCTTGGCCTGAGCGTCGCTAATTCCCTGTCAGCCGTGCGGGCCGGCGCCCGCCAGGTGGAGTGCACGATAAACGGTCTCGGCGAGCGAGCCGGCAACGCCTCGATGGAGGAAATAGTCATGTCCATCAGAACGAGGTCCGACCATTTCGGGGCCGACACGAAGATAGACACCACTAAATTTTTCAGCACGAGCAAGCTGGTCTCGAACCTCACTGGAGTGCTGGTGCAGCCGAACAAAGCGATCGTAGGCGTTAACGCCTTTGCGCACGAAGCCGGCATTCATCAGCATGGGATGCTCTGCAACAGAGCCACTTACGAGATAATGACTCCCGAGAGCGTGGGAGCGCCCGGTACCGACCTGCACCTGGGCAAGCATTCCGGCAGGCACGCCTTCAACGAACGCGTTGAGAAGATGGGGTATCATCTCACCTCGGATCAGAGCGAGAAGGCTTTCGAGTATTTCAAGGTCCTCTGCGACAAAAAGAAAGAGGTTTCCGACGGCGACATCGAGGCGTTTTTGACTGACCGCTTCATCGATTTCGTCCCGGAGAGGAACTATGAACTCAAGGATTTCGCCGT
>JAISQP010000131.1 GCA_031274115.1 Synergistaceae bacterium | reverse complement strand
TTTATGGCCGTGATGTGGCTGAAGTTCTTCGCGTTCGACTCGGCGCTCTCGCCGAGGCACACGCTCTCTTTCGTCACCTTCGCGGGGAGCGTCGGAGTCCTCGCGTGTCTGTCCGCTCCGCTGCTCCTGCTCCCGCAAAAGGCGCGCGGCGCCGCGTTCGTCGCCCTCGACGTACTTTTATCGGCGCTCATACTGACGGACGAACTTATGCTGCGTTACTACGCCGACCTTTTCTCATTCCATAACATCGCGATCTCGGGACAGGCTGACGAGGTATGGGAGTCAATAGTCGCTCTTTTAAAACCGCAGGACATAAAATATTTCGCTGACGCTCCGGCGTTCGCGCTCCTCTCGCAGCTTGCGCGCAGGCGAGGGGAGTGGAGAGCGTTCTCCATCCGCCGGGCTGTCGCGGTGTGCGCGCTTGCCGCTGTCGGGGCGGCCGGGACGGCGTGGAAGATAAGCGACTATGACAGAGCCGTGCCCGGGGCCATCCGATCGCTCTGGGACAGGCCCGCAGTCGCCATCAGCACGGGCTCGCTCGTCTACCACGCCGCGGACGCGCTATACACGGCGGAGGAGAGGATCTCGAAGAAAAAATACTCAGAGAAGGACGCGGAGAGATTGACAGGCTGGCTCGCAGACCGGGCCCTGCGCCGCAAGGAACGCGAGGCCGGGACGTTCGGGATCGCGAGCGGGAAAAACCTGATAATGATACAGGTGGAGGCGCTTCAAGCGTTCACAGTCGGGCTCGAGACGGGAGGCGTTGAGGTCGCGCCTAACATGAGGAAGCTCTCGGAGGAGAGCCTGTACTTCACTCGCGCGTTCAACCAGACGGCGTCGGGCAACAGCTCGGACGCGGAGTTCATGGCGAACGCGTCGATGTACCCCACGGCAAAGGGCGTGGCGTTCGTTCGCTTCGCTGGAAACATGTACAACTCCCTCGGGTCTGAGCTGAGGGAACTCGGATACGCGACGGCGTCCTTTCACGGGGATAAACCGGGCTTCTGGAACCGCAACCACATGTACCCTGCTCTGGGCTTCGACCAATTTATAAGCAAGTTGGAGTTCGAGCCAGGCGAAGGCATAGGGCTCGGCCTGAGCGACCGCGACTTCTTCGAGCAGACTCTATACCGGCTCGTGGATATGAAAAATGGCGGCAGACCCTTTTACGCATTCCTCGTCACCCTCACCAGCCACTACCCGTTCGGCTTCGGCGCGCTCAAAAAACATGTGACGGACCTCCCACTCGGAGACCTCGAGGACACCCTGCTCGGAGACTACCTGCGCTCGATCCGTTACGTCGACGGGCAGCTCGGCAGGTTTATGGAGGGCCTCGAGCGGGAGGGTCTGCTCGACGAAAGCGTGATTGCGCTCTACGGAGACCATCCGGCCATACCGCGCAAGGACGCGCCGGCGCTCGGCGCTCTTTTGGGCCGCGACTTGTCGTCCCTTCCCTCATGGCGCGAAATACAGTCCATACCGATCATGATCCGCCTCCCCGGCGGGGCAATGTCCCGAAGCTTCGACATCCCGACCGGGCAGATGGATATAGCCCCGACGGTGGCGTCCCTCATGGGTTTCACCGTCGGGACCGCGTTCGGCGACGACCTGCTCGACCCGGCGCTCGAGAGGAGCGAAAAGCTCGTCGCGTTCAGAAACGGAAGCTTCATAAAGGGAGACGTATGGGCGCTTCCGGGGGAGAGAAAGGCCTTCGACCTTCGCACCGGCGAAAACGCCCCGTACGCCGAACAGTGCGAGGAAGCGGCGCTGGAGGCGGCGAACGCGCTCGCTCTCAGCGATATGACGCTGGAGGGCGACATGATACGCAAGATACCGTCAATTTACGGGAAATGACCTTATCCGTTGCCGAAAAAAGTGTTAATATAGCCGTCGCTTAAGCGATTTATAATCAGTGTTTTCTTAAATCCGCATTTTCGGTAAAGGTCGATGATTAATGAGCGTTCTTAGCGAGTATTACTATTGGGCAATATGGTGGGGATGGTGGGTCGTCCAATTCTGCCTCTACACGCTTTTCTCTCTGCTCTTCGCGGACGCCGCGTATCAGTTCGTCATTGGCTTCAGAGGGCTCTTCAGGCAGAGGGATCTCCCGGCGGCGACGCGATACAGGCGATTCGCCGTCCTAGTGCCGGCGCACAACGAGGCGATGGTTCTCGGTCCTCTGCTCGAAAGCCTCAGGGAACAAAACTACCCGAAGAACTGCTACCGGGTCTTCGTCTCATGCGACAACTGTACGGACAACACCGCGGAAGTGGCCTCCTCTCTGGGCGCCGAGGCCATGATCCGCACCGACACCCTGAAGAACGGCAAGACCTGGAACGTCCGCTGGGCGCTCACGCGAATCCCGATGGAGAACTTCGACGCGCTCGCCATGTTCGACGCCGACAACCTCGCCGAGCGCGATTTTTTGGCGCGTATGAACGATTACATGGAGAGTCACCCCGAGGCCGAGGCCATCCAGGGAGTGCTCGACGTCAAAAACCCTGACGACAACTGGCTTACCCGCTCGTACGCCCTCGCGTACTGGTTCACTAACCGTTTCTGGCAGCTCGCGCGCGGGCTGTGGGGCCTCTCCTGTACGTTGGGGGGAACCGGGCTCGTAATCCGCGCCGCGACGCTCAGGAGGCTCGGTTGGAACCTGGAGAGTCTCACAGAGGACCTCGAGATGTCCACGAGGATCATACTCTCCGGAAGCAGAGTTCACTGGAACGACCACGCCGTGATCTACGACGAGAAGCCGCAGAGCCTGAAGATCTCCTACAAGCAGCGCACACGCTGGATGCAGGGGCACTACTGGGTTTGCAGGAAGTACGGAGGGAAAGCTCTGGCGTCGTTCATAACGACACGGCGCGTTCAGTACCTGGATCTCTTTTTATATCTGCTAGCGCCCGGTAAGGCGTGCGTCGCCCTCCTAACCATAGTGGCCGGCATGGCCTACACCATCATAAACAACGCCCTGCTCTTCCCCACGCTGGATAAAAACACCCCTCAGACCTTCATGGAATGGGTAGTCTTCGTCGGAATGCCAATCGCGACCACGGTCTTTTTCTGCGGCTTCTGCGCCATAGTCGGCCCCTCGATGCACAGACGCAGGATAACGCTCCGTTACGCGAAGGATACGCTCGCTTACTTCTGGTTCGGAGCGACCTGGATACCGATCCTCTTCAAAGCCCCCTTCATCTCCGGCAGCCAGAGCAACTGGGTCAAGACCGAGCACACGAGAAACATCTCGCTCAAACAAGTGGAGAGGGATTGAGACCGCACTAAAGGAACTGGATTTGGGGGAATCACGGTGATATACGATCCTTTCAGCTATAGGTACCCGTCGCGCAGGAACCTCGTCTACGGAAAAAGGGGCATGATCGCGGCGTCCAACCCGCTCGCCGCGGCCGCCGGCATGGATGTGCTCAAAAAGGGTGGCAACGCGGTTGACGCCGCGATAGCCGCCGCGGCCGCCCTCACTGTAGTGGAGCCAACCGGCAATGGCATTGGGAGCGACGCTTTCGCCATGATATGGAAGGACGGCGTGTTGCACGGGCTGAACGGCAGCGGAAGCGCCCCGCTCTCCTGGAGTATCGAAAAGTTCCGCTCGCTCGGGTATCCGGACGCGCTCCCTTCGACAGGGTGGGCGGCGGCGACAGTTCCGGGAGCGCCCGGAGTGTGGGCGGAGCTTTCCAGGAAACTCGGAAGGCTCTCGCTCTCCGAATGCCTGAAACCGGCTGTACTTTACGCCTCCGACGGCTACGCGGTTTCCGTAAACGTCTCACTGCTATGGGAGAAGGCTCGAAGGAACTTCGGCGGTGTCGGGGATAAAATTCTCTCCAACTGGTTCGAGACGTTCTGTCCAGATGGGCGGGCGCCGCGCCCGGGCGAGATTTTCCGCTCGCCGGGACACGCTTACACCCTGGAGAAGATAGGCGAATCAGGCGCGAAGTCCTTTTATACAGGAGAGCTTGCCGACAAAATAATAGATTTCTCGCGGCGCACGGGCGGTTTTTTCTCCGAGGAGGATCTGGCGTCTTTCGAGCCGGAGTGGATCGAGCCGGTAAGCGCTCGCTACAGGGGGTTCGACGTGTGGGAGCTGCCCCCTAACGGACAGGGGATAGTCGTCCTGATCGCGCTCAACATACTGAAGGGCTTCGATTTCGCGGACAGGGACTGCCCGTATACGACGCACAAGCAGATCGAGGCCATAAAGCTGGCCTTCGCCGACGCAAAACGATACGTCGCAGACATGCGGCGCAGCGACGTTCCGCTGAAGGAGCTTCTATCCGACTCCTACGCGGACTCGCGGAGAAAACTGATAACGAATGAAGCTCAGGGTTACAAATCCGGCGACCCATACAGCGGGGGCACTGTGTATCTCGCGGCCGCTGACGGCGACGGCTGCATGGTCTCGTATATCCAGAGCAACTTCGAGGGATTCGGATCGGGGGTTGTAGTTCCCGGAACCGGCATAGCACTGAACAACAGGGGAAAGTGCTTCTCCCTCGACGAGGCTCACCCCAATTCCCTGTCGCCCGGCAAGCGCCCCTATAACACGATCATACCGGGTTTTTTGACGAAGGACGGCGAACCGATAGGTCCGTTTGGAGTCATGGGCGCCTACATGCAGCCGCAAGGCCAGGTTCAGGTCGTCATGAACTGCGTCGATTTTCACATGAACCCCCAGGAGGCGCTCGACGCCCCCAGGTGGCAGTGGACCGGCGCGAAGGAAACCTCGTTTGAGCCAGGCTTTCCAGCCGATTCAGCTCAAAAGCTCGACAGGATGGGGCACAACTCCTCGCTGGCCCTCCGCTCCACAGATTTCGGGCGAGGACAGATAATCTGGAGAACAGAGGATGGAACGCTGGCCGGAGGCACGGAGCCGCGCACGGACGGCGCGGTCGAGACCTGGTGAGCGTTCCTCAAGAGTGATTTATTGTCAGAGGCCTAAAGGGTAACGATTTAGCGATTTAATCAGCCATCCGTTTCCTCAGCGCGAGTGTGCGCTGCACAATAATCAGCAGGATCAGTATTCCGACGCCTATCGCGTCCGAGCGGAGGCCGCTGTCAATCAGGCAGAGCGCTCCGATCGAGGAGATTATCCGCACTATCGGGTGCATTGCCGTAAAGAGGTACCCTTCCACAGCCGCGCCTATCATGAGCACTCCTATGCAGGCGCCGGCCGCTACGCGAAGGCCTTCCAGAAGCGACGTGTTTATGAGCAGAAGCTGAGGGGAGTACACGAACATATAGGGCACTATGAAACCGGCTATCGCGAGCTTTACCGACGCAAAGCCGGTCTTCATCGCGTTGCCGCCCGACAGACCGGCCGCCGCGAATGCGGCCAGGGCGACAGGCGGCGTCAGGTTCGCGAACATGGCGAAGTAGAAGGAGAACATGTGCGCTGAGACCACCGGTATACCCAGCTCTGAGAGCGCAGGCGCCGCGATGGTGGCGGTTATGATATAGGCTGGAATGGACGGAACGCCCATGCCGAGGATCATGCAGGTTATCATGGTAAAGATGAGGGTGAAGAGCAGACTCTTGCTCCCGAGCGTGATTATTGTGTTCGCCATAGTGAGGCCGAAACCGGTCTTCGATATGACTCCAACGATGATACCCACGCAGGCGCAGGCCATCGCCACCGGAACGGTCGACTTCGCGCCCTCCGCAAAAGCGTCGCATATATCCCTTGCGCTCATTCTGGTGGACTTCCTGATAAACGAGACGACTACGGTGGCCGCTATAGTTATAACCGCCGAGAAGACGACTGTCGTACCGGAAAACAGGAGCAGGTAAAGGAGAACGACGATTGGGATGAGAAGATGTCCCTTGTCGCGCATGACCGCCCCAGCTTTCGGCAGTTTGTCGCGGGGAATGCCAACGAGATTGTTCTTGCCGGCGCGAAGCTGTACCTGGATGAGGATGCCGAGGTAGTAGAGCAGAGCCGGAATCGCGGCGTGTACTATGATCACGGAATACTTAATGCTCAGCATCTCCGCCATGATGAAGGCGGCTGCGCCCATAACCGGCGGAAGAAGCTGTCCGCCGACCGACGCCGCGGCTTCGACCGCCCCTGCGAACTCACTGGAGTACCCGGTCCTCTTCATTAGCGGTATGGTAAACGCCCCGGTGGTGACGACGTTCGCCACCGCCGAGCCGTTGATGGAGCCGAGGAACCCGGAGGCTATGACCGATACCTTCGCCGGACCGCCCTTGGTGTGCCCCGCCAGGGCAAGCGCTATGTCGTTGAAAAAGGCGCCCATACCCGACTTCCCCATAACCGCCCCGAACAATATGAAGAGAAAAATATAGCTCGCGGCGACGCTGACCGACGAACCGTATATGCCCTCTGTGTTAGCGAAGAAATGATTTGAAAGCTGCAGCCAGGTGTAGCCGCGGTGGGCGAACATTCCCGGCAATCCGCGCCCGTAAAGGCCATAGGCGATAAAAATCACGCTCAATATCGGCAGAGCCCAGCCGGCCATGCGCCGCGAGGCCTCCAGCACCAGGAGAACCAACGCAGTCGCCGCTATGAGGTCATACGTGTTCGGCCTGCCCGCTCGGCTTACGATGCCGAGGTAATCGTACCAGACGTAAATGGGCACGGCTATCGACAGAGCTATCAGAATCCAGTCGACCCATGACACTTTTTTGTAGCTGGACCTTCTGCCGAACGGGTACATCATGAAACCGAGCGCGAGCATCATGGCGACGTGCAGAGCCCGGTGTTTGAGCACTACCGGAGTCCCGGCGAAAGACGTGATAAAATGATAAAGAGTTACCGCGATGCAAAGCCAGTAGAACAGCTTTGCCATCATCGGGTTTTCCAGCGTCCTCGTGCTGGCTTCCTTGTCTAGCTTTTCTATAAGCTGTTGCTGCTCTTTCGTTAAAATGCCCTCTCTTGCCCTGGCGATGGCGTCCTCAGACGCGTCCGTCATCGCATCGGACGAGGTCGGGCCGGCATCCGCCGGATTCAGCTTATCTCCGTCAAAATCCATGCATCACCACATCCTCTTTAGTTTATTTCCTCTACGACCAACCTTACCCTCGTGTGCTGGGGCAGACTGCCGCCCCTCGCCACAAGCTCCCCGTCCAGCGTTATATCCCGCGTAGCCGTATGGGAGTTGAGCCACACGAGTTCCTCGAATAACTGCCCGATCTCCTCCATATATATTAAGCCGTCTTTTACATAGCATACGCGGCCCTTGTTCTCGGGAATCCCCGCTCCAAACGCCGGAAAGGTGATTGAGTCAAGAACGAGGTCGTAGTTTTCATCTATATGATAGTATTCATTCCATGGAATCTTCTCCAGGGAATGGATCCAACCGAAAAAAAGGCGGCCGCCGACGCGCGCCGGGACTTGCGCGTAGATCTCGCCAGTCTTCCAATCGTATATCCGCAGCACTATCCGGCTCTCCGCTCCCAGGGCCGGTCCTACAATCAGAAACAGCGCCAGCAGAAGCGCCGTTAAAACCGCGTGGAACACGCCGCAGAGACGCGTTCCACGCGGGGCAAAATTCTTTTTTGGCATGTCAGCCACAGTCAAAACCGCATTTTAGCTACTTTAACAGACCCTTCTCCTTGTAGAATTTAATCGCTCCGTCATGGAGCGGGACAGACGTCCCCTCTATGCCGCGAAGCGCCGTCTCGAGGCTTATGTTGGCCTTGGCTGTCGCGTGCGAACCCTGTATTACCTTGAGCCCCTCTGGCGAGTATATGTTGGTGAGAAGGTCGTAAACGACGTCATCCGGCAGCTTCTGATCGATGAGCATTATGTTCATGACCGCTGCGGTAGTGGTGTCGCTGTCAGTGCCGTAGGTCGCGGCTGGGATGGTGGCTTTGATGTAGAACGGGTATTTTTTGATGAGGTTATCGAGCGCCTTTCCTTCCACCGGAACGAAAGCGATCTTCTTTGACGTGCCAAGCTCCATGATCGTCGCGTTGCCAAGCCCGGACGTGACGAACGCGGCGTCGCACTGGCCGTTCTTCATCTGGTCTATTGCCTCGCCGTAGTTGAGGTAGTCCACCCTTACATCCTTATAGGACATGCCGTGGGCTTCGAACATCATCCTGGCGTTGAGTTCGACGCCGGAATTCGGCGCCCCGACTCCTACTCTCTTGCCCTTCAAGTCGCTGAAGGATTTAATCCCCGCGTCGGCGGTCGTAACTATCTGACAGAAGTTCGGCCACAGCCCCATCAGCGCTCGAAGCTCCTTCGCCGGCGGATCTTTCTCGTACGCGCCGAAGGACTCGACGGCCTGAATGACTGAGTCGGCCATAGCGATAGCCATCTCGCCCTGCCCCGTCAGAAGGGCGTTGATATTCTCGGCCGTCGCGCCGGTCGCGGTCGCTGACGTCTTATAGCCAAGGCTGCTGATGAAAGTGGAAAACGCTCCGCCGATCGGGAAGTAGATCCCGCTCGAAGGCCCGGTGAGAACGGTGATAAAATAGTCCTTTCGATTAACCTGAGACTGCGCCGCGAACCCAATCGAACAAACCGCGATTGACGTTATTACGAGTATACAGAGTACGGACAACTTTCTTTTCATCACAAATAACTCTCCTTTCGAAATTAAATTTCCTCCACAAAAATCCCCATCCGGTCGATAGACGCGCCGGAACCCATACAACAACTTAATCAGCGCTTCCCTAAGTCTCACATCTGATCCTGTCCGTAGAGATCGATCCTCACGTTCCCCTCGAACGTTCTGGCGGCCGCCGTGTTGAGCAGATAAAGCTCGCTGCCCCAGAAGATTACCTTCGTCGGGGCCATCCACTCCACGCGGGAGGTGATCTCCGCGACGAAGTCGTTGAAGAACGACCATGGCCCGGTGAGAACTATGCCGTCGATCTTGCCGTAAAGAGCCGCCGCCCTTGCGCCAATCTCACGCGCAACCTTGTAAGCCATGGCCTTTACCATGAAAACAGTCTTTTCCTCTCCGCGCGCATACGCATCCTGCACCGACTCGAGCCCGCCGTCGCCCAAATGAGCCGCGAGGCCTCCGGTTTCCGCGACGAGGCTCATCATCTCGTCCATGTCATATTTGCCGGAATAACAGAGTTCGAGCAGTGCGTCTGTCGGTAAAGTGCCGCATGTGGTGGGCGAAAACGGCCCCTCGCCGTCCAGAGGACTGTTGCTGTCAACTATCCGCCCTCTGTCGAACGCGCCTACGCTTATCTCCGTCCCGAGGTGAGCGACCACAAGCCTGACGTCGTTCTGTCCTCTCTTCATGTCCCACGCCCAGACACTCGCCGCGGCCCGGTGCGAGAAAGCGTGAAAGAACGGCGCCCTCGTCACTCCCTTCAGCCCGGACGGCGCGCCATCCGACATGATCTCGTTATCCGCCGCGGGCTCCACCAGGAGGGCGAGGCACTCGTTGTCGTACCTCTCCGTCATATAGTCCAACAGATGGCCGGCCACAAAGACCGCGGAGCGCGGAAGATTCTCGTCTATCCTGCTCTCCTTCATCAGTTCCTCCAGGTCCCTGTTGACCAGGTATATCCCGCCAGGGAGGGCTTCGACGCCGCCCTGGGTTATGAGCACGTTCACGTCGTCTATGGGGATTTCCTGCGATACGAGTCTGTCTATCATCGCGTCAAACCGAAAATCCCCCTGCTCGCACGGCGTGAGAAGAGCGTTCAGTTCAGCGGGCGAGTGTTCTATGACCTCGCCGTATATCTGTTCGTCGTTCTTGAATAGAGCAAATTCGGTGCTCGACAGCTTCGTGAGGAACGCGAATATTTTCACGCCTTTTGTGCTCCATAATATTATCTGATTGTTTGTGAACGCGGCTATCAGGGGTTTAAATCGTCACCCTTCAAGCCTCTGACAATAAACCAGCCTTTTTATTGGCCTTTTCCGCGAAACGCGGCGAGCGCGACCGCCGAAGCGATGGAGAGCAGCTTAGTCTCAGCGGTGTCCGCGCGGCTCGTAAGCACGATCGGCGCCTTCGCCCCAAGGACGACCCCGGCTGTCTTATTGCGCGCGAAGTATACTATCGACTTCGAGAGTATGTTGCCGGCCTCGATGTTGGGAACCAGGAGTATGTCCGCATACCCAGCGACATCCGAGACTATCCCCTTGTGCTTCGCCGACTCCACCGAGACCGCGTTGTCCAGTGCGAACGGTCCGTCGAGGATGCAGCCGTCGATCTCTCCTTTGCGGTTCTTCTCCTTAAGCTCCGCGGCGTCGAGGGTCGGGGGCATCTTGGGGTTCACCACCTCGACGGCGGCGAGCGCCGCGACCTTCGGCGTCTCTACCCCGAACGCGTGAGCGAGCCTTACGACGTTATAGACGATCTTGACCTTGTCC
>JAISQP010000121.1 GCA_031274115.1 Synergistaceae bacterium | reverse complement strand
GGGGATTCTCTAGTGGAGATTATCATTCCGGTGTAGGGCACGGCGATCCTGACGGTCGATACCACCCGTTTGAAGTCGTCGTCGGACAGGATGTCGTCGTACTGCGACATGTCCATGTCTTGAGCCGGGCAGAGCCTCGGCATGGAGATGGTGTGAAAACCCGCGCCGTATGTCTCGTCCAGATGACGATTATGGAGCATGAGCCCAAGCACTTCGAATTTCCAGTTGTGCAGCCCAAAGAGCACGCCTCCGCCCACGTCGTCTATTCCGGCCCGCATCGCTCGGTCGAACGCAGAGAGATGATAGTTGAAATCCTTCTTTGGTCCGGCCTCGTGAAAACTTCGATAGGTCGGCTCGTGATAGGTCTCCTGGAAGAGTATGTATGTGCCTATTCCGATGTCGCGCAGTTTTTTATAGTCCTCCTCCGTGGTCGCGGCGATATTGACGTTTACACGGCGTATCTCGCCGGAGCCCGCCTTCATGTCGTAAAGTGTCTTTATCGCTTCCAGAATATAGTCTATAGGACAGTTGACCGGGTCCTCTCCCGCCTCGAGCGCAAGGCGCTTGTGGCCCATGCGCTCCAGTATCTCCGCTTCTTTTCTTATCTCGTCCATCGAAAGGCGCCTTCTGGCGAACTCGTTGCCGCATTTATAGCCGCAGTACCGGCACTTGTTGACACAGTAGTCGCTGACGTAGAGCGGCGCGAACATCACGACGCGCTCACCGTAGATCTCCTCCTTGATCTTTCCCGAGACGCGGAACATTCGCGAAATATGCTCCGATGAGTCTGTGGTGAGCAGAGCGGCGACGTCCTCCGGCGACAACCCCCTCAGCGCTTCCGCCCGATCGAGTATCTCGTCCAGCTCAGACGCGCTCTTCCCCCGCGAATCGGCAAGAATTCTTTCCACGGCGTCTGTGTCGATCCTCATATCCATAAAAAACCCCCCTCTCAGATCTTCCTCTTAGAAATCGCGCTCTTTACCTGTACGTTTGGAATCTGCCCCAACCTTCCGGTCAGAGCGTTTATATGGTCAACATCTCCCATCGCAACCAGGGAGACGACAGCTATCCCTTCCGGGAAGGGAGTGCCGGAGCGGTTTCTGATAATTGATTTGAACGACGAGACTACGGAGTTAAACTCCTTTTGAACGCTCTCAGGGTCCTCAATGATTGCGCCTATGAACGCTATCCTGCTCTCTCCCAAATCAATCACCTCAGGTTTCTAAACGATTGACAGTAAATCGGCGTTTACATAAAAAAATCGCGCTCATACGAGCGCGACAAAAATATACAGTCTGCCTTGCGGATCGACCGCCATATCATGTCGCCTCGCGTTCTCCGGACTGATACAAACGATTTCCCGGGAACAAAGGTCCTGATTTTTTTGAAGTCACGAAAGCGGAGAGCATTTCCTCGCTTGTTCTCTTCCTTCATGATCGTCTGATAATATCACTCCGCCGCACAGAGTGCAACGGTAATGAACATTACTCAGATCGTGAATGCCGTGAATATCGAGAATCGGGTCGGCCTATCCGGGGCTGACCCGATTCGTCCGGGCACGGAACCCGATTTATAGTTACAGCTCGGTTCCCCGCTTCAGCATTTGCCGGCACACACTTTTTTACAGCGGTCTCCATTGTCTCGAATGGGACTATGCCGGTTTCCTTAACGAGTTTGCCGAGCAGGATCACATCTCTTCTCGCTCGCGACGCTCCACTTCGCTAAGTTGATCCATTGCGTTTCTTTAATCGTTTTCCGAATTTTATACAAAATCGCCATATTTTTCGCCGTAAAAGAGCGTGAAAAACAATCTGTAAAGAGGCTTATTTCAGCAAAAAAAATTTTTCAAAGCATGCAGGTCGGGTTTTTGCCCTTGTGCATGGGTATATAATTTGAAGCGCTCTAAAGATCGCGTTCTTTTGGGGGAATTGGGATGAGACAGATAATGACTGGGAACGAGGCTATAGCGCGCGGCGCCTGGGAGGCGGGGTGCCATGTGGCGGCGGCTTATCCGGGTACGCCCTCCTCGGAGATACTCGAAAATATCTCGCGGTACAAGGAGATAGACTCCGAATGGTCGACCAACGAGAAGGTTGCGCTCGAGGTCGCTTCCGGCGCGTCCATCGCGGGGGCGCGCGCGCTCGCGGCAATGAAGCACGTAGGGTTGAACGTCGCGGCGGATCCTTTTTTCACTATGTCTTACATAGGCGCGACAGGCGGCCTGGTGGTGGTGACCGCTGACGACCCAGGGCTTTTCAGTTCGCAGAACGAGCAGGACAACCGGTGGTACGCCATGCACGCCAAAGTTCCGATGCTGGAGCCGTCCGACAGCCAGGAGTGCCTGGATTTCGTCAGAGACGCTTTCGATCTGTCCGAGCGCTTTGACGTTCCGGTCCTCTTCAGGGTGACTACTAGGATATGTCACAGTAAGACGATAGTGGAACTGGGCGAAAGGACCGAGGTCCCGGTAAAGCCTTACGAGCGCGATCCGGCGAAACGTATTATGACGCCGGCGTCGGCGAAGGCGCGGCGTTATCTCATCGAGGATCGCGAGAGAGCGCTCGCAACGTTCTCGAACGGCTGCAAATACAACCGTATACAGTGGGGGCGGTCGCGGAAGATAGGGGTAATAACGAGCGGGATATCCTATCAGCACGCGCGCGAAGCTTTCGAGTCGGTCCCCGGGTTCGCTGGAGAGGCGTCGTTCCTAAAGCTTGGCTTTACATACCCGCTGCCGGATGAAATGATCCGGAAATTCGCCGGCGAGGTGGGGGAGGTCTACGTAGTCGAGGAGAACGAGCCGTATATCGAGAACTTTGTCCTGCGCCTGGGCGTGAAGTGCGTCGGACGGGACGCGCTTCCGGCGGTGGATGAACTCAACCCGGGAATAGTCAAAAAAGCCTTTCTCGGGTTTTTGCCGGAGAAAGGCTGCTCGGTGGACGCGTCGCCTCCGCCGCGGCCGCCGGTCCTATGCCCCGGTTGCTCGCACAGGGGGGTCTTCTACGCGCTGTCGAAGTTCAAGGATATAGCCGTAAGCGGCGATATAGGCTGTTACACCCTGGGAGCGGCGCCTCCTCTGGGAGTCACGGACTCCGTGATATGTATGGGCGCGGGCGTTTCAGCGGGGATCGGCTTTCGGAAGGCTTTCGCGAAACAATCCCCGGACGGAGGGAAGAGGATAAAAAAGGTTTTCGGAGTCATCGGCGACTCCACGTTCTTTCACTCCGGCATAACCGGCCTCATCGACGCGGTCGTCAACAAGAGCGACATGGCGCTCTGCATACTCGACAACAGGACGACCGCAATGACCGGACATCAGCATAATCCCGGAACAGGGCGGACGTTGACGGGAGAGGAGACTTCCGTCATAGACCTGCGCGAGCTGTGCGTCGCCTGCGGGGTAAAGCCGGAGAATGTGCGGGTCGTCGACTCGTATGATCTGAAGGAGGTCGACGGCGCGCTCAAGGACGCCTATGCGGCCGGGGAGATATTCGTGATAATTGCCGTTCAACCCTGCGCGCTGATCAAAGACGTGATCCGAAGGCGCGCCGGAGTCTTCTGCGAGGTGAACTCCGACTCCTGCGTGATGTGCGGCATGTGCATGAAGGCCGGGTGTCCCGCGATATCCTCCGGCGGCAAAAGTATCGCGATCGAGCGCTCGATGTGCAACGGCTGCATGATCTGCGCGCAGATATGCCCCAAAAAAGCTATCTTCAAGGTGGGTGAGCTGAGTGACTGACCAGATGACCGGCAGGAAGGGAAATATTCTGCTCGTTGGAGTAGGAGGCCAGGGGACGATCCTGGCGTCGAAGGTCCTATCGGAGGGGCTGCTTCGCGCGGGGTGCGACGTCAAGATGTCGGAGATACACGGAATGTCCCAGCGCGGCGGCAGCGTGACCACGCACGTTAAATACGGCCCCGCGGTGTACTCTCCCGTTATCGGCGAGGGTGAGGCGGACATACTCGTGTCCTTCGAAAAAGTCGAGGCCGTCCGATGGCTCTCATATCTTAAGCCAGGCGGAACGCTCGTGGCGAACGACTACGAGATACGCCCGCTCTCGGTGCTGACCGGCGCGGCGAAATACCCGGACGGCATAATCGAGAAGCTCCGCGCCCAGGTTTCGGACCTTCGCGTCCTGGACGCCGGAAAGATAGCCGAAGAGCTCGGCAGTCTCAAGACGCAGAACATCGTGCTGCTGGGCGCGCTGGTAAAAGGCATGAAGCTCGACGACATCGACTGGAGGGCAGTCCTTAAGGATCTTGTCCCTCCAAGGACATACGACCTGAACGTCAGGGCCTTCGAAGCGGGGGCGTCGCGGCTTTAAGACGGACCGGAAACGCCTATTTATAGCCGGGGGCCTGTAAATTATTGGCCAAATCGGCGGATGAGTATTGACGAAGCGCGCTGTGAGGGACTAGACTCGTATCGATTTGAGATTATCTCTTTGGGCAAAATATATCGCTGTACGCGATCAGAGTTTCACGTGTTTCAGATGCGTTAGGAAAGGAGCCGGAGATGGACAGCAGCGTTCCTGAACCTGCCAGTAGACTGGCCGTAATATTACCAGAACGTTTCATTTTGCGGTCTCCGGATTGAGCGAGTTTTGACTTTAAACCCTCGCGCCCGGAACCGCGGCGCGGGGGTTTTCATTGGTATATTCCGTTCCCTTCGGATTTTCTGAAAACCCCTCTCGTAATCGACATCATAAGAGAGGAGTTGCTTGTCTTGCTCAAAATCAGCGCAACAGTATCCGACGGACTGAAAAATATAGAATACGAACCTGGCATGGAGGTAAAGCCGGGCGCCTGGTTCAACCTCATCCGGCCGGCCGTGTCGGAACTGCGGGTAGTTTCGGAGATCACCGAGACGCCGCTTGACATCCTCCGGGCCGCGCTTGACCAGGAGGAGTCATCCCGCATCGAGGTCGAAGACGATCTCATCCTGATACTTACGAACATACCGAAAAATGACGAGAACCTGGTCTTCGGCTACGACACCATTCCGCTTGGCATAATAATCTCGGAGAATTATATTACTACGGTGTGCCTGGAGGAAAACGAAGTCCTCGAGGATTTCGACGACGCGCACCATCATTTTTTCGACACCGCGAAGCGGACCCGCTTCCTGTTCCAGATTCTCTACAGGACGGCCGTCCTGTACCTGAAAGATCTCAGGCTGATGAACAGGAGAACGGACGAGATAGAACACGCTCTTAGGCTGTCGATGAAAAACAAGGAACTCTTCCTGCTGCTCGACTTGCAGAAGGCGCTGACCTATTTCACAGTCTCGCTGCGCTCTAACAGGTCTGTAATAGAGCGCCTGATGAGGCTGTTCGCCAATAAGAGCGTACACCACCTCGTCAAGCTGAGGGAGGATGACGAGGAGCTGCTCGAGGACGTCAGGATCGAGTACGATCAGGCGATCGAGATGGTCCAGGTGCATAGCGACGTCCTCTCGAGCACGATGGACGCGTTCGCGTCGGTAATCTCGAACAACCTCAACATCGTGATGAAATTCCTCGCGTCAGTTACGATAGTGATGGCCATTCCGACAATGGTGGCGAGCTTCTTTGGAATGAACGTTAATGTGCCCTGGCAGGAAAACTTCTCCGGTTTCTCCTATGTGATGGTTATATCAGCGGCGATTACGCTCGCCGCCACGATCCTTCTCTGGAAAAAGAAGATGTTCTGAAATGCGGTTATATGAGTGAGAGTATCTCCTCCTGTATCCCGGCAAATCCTCTGTCGGAGAAGCGCCTGGGGTACGGCAGATCGACAGCGACGTCCCCTGTCGCCCTGCCCCGGTTGAGGACGATGACGCGCCGCGAGAGCGTTATCGCCTCCCCGACGTCGTGAGTGACGAAAAAGACGGTCTTCCTCTCGGCAAAGTGAAGCTTCAGTATCTCATCCCGCAGGGACTTTCTTGTGAAGTAGTCCAGCGCTCCGAGCGGCTCGTCCATCAATATCAGCTCCGGCTCGCGGCAGAGCGCTCTTCCGATTGCGACGCGCTGCGCCATTCCTCCGGATAGCTGATAGGGGTAAGCGTCCCGGTATTCCTCCAGCCCGAGCATCTTCAGAAGCCGGTCGGCCCGCGCGAGCGGTAAGTCCGATCTCTTCCCATTCAGGAACGCAAAGAGAATGTTCCGGCGGACCGTGAGCCACGGCATAAGCCTCGGCGTCTGAAAGACGACCCCGATTCTGGGACGGGCGCCGGATGAACGAACGGAGACGCCGTCGTAGAGGATGTCTCCGCCGGACATCTCCGAAAGCCCCGCGGCGATGCGCAGGAACGTCGTTTTGCCCGAGCCGCTCCTTCCGACCACTCCCACGAAATCGCCTCTCTCCACAGAGAGAGAAAACTTGTCGAGCGCCAGAACGCTCATTCCCTGGACGGAGTACGTCTTGCTGACGCTCTTTGCCTCAAACCAGGCCATCGGCGCCTCCGCGCGATCCGCAAAAGCTCATTTTCTCCGCCGCGAGGGAGAAGAGCGCGTCCATCGCCGACCCAAGCCCCCCTATCACGAGGATGCCTGTCATGATAACGTCAGGCCTCGCGAGCTGCTCCGCGTTCAATATCATATAGCCGAGCCCGGAGGACGCCGCCAGTAACTCCGCTCCTATGAGAGAACGCCAGCTATAGCCGAGCCCGAGCCTCATGCCGGTGAGTATGTACGGCAGAGCGGAGGGAAGGACGACCCGAAACAGCGTCTGAAGCCTGTTGTAGCCGAACGCGCGCGCCACCTCCAGCAGATCCGGGTCGCACTGGGATATCCCCTGTGACGTATTTAAAAAAATGGGGAAGAAGGTTGCAAGAATTATGATTGCAAGCTTCGAGGTCTCGCCTATGCCGAACCAGAGTATCAGCATCGGGATCGCGGCCATCGGAGGAATATGGCGGAGGAAATTTAGGGACGGCGACAGCTGCCGCAAAAGCGGCCTGTAAAGCCCGCAGGCAAGGGCGGCCGACAGCGCGAAAAACGCGGATATAAAGAACCCCTTGAATATCCTGGACAGGCTCGAAGCTATGTTGCGGACAAGCTCGCCGCTGGCGGATAAAGAGAAGAATGATTTCAGCACCGCGAAGGGGCCGGGAAGCAGAAATTCGTTCCACCAGCCCGACAGCGTTCCGTACTGCCAGAGAAGGAGGACGCAGATCGGGAAAATCGCTCCGCTCCTAATGGCGGCTCGAAGCGGGCGACGTAAGCGGTTTTTCAACGCTCTGAAAGGCGTCCCTTCAACTGGCCGCAGGCTGCCATGATGTCGCCTCCGTGCTCCGCGCGAATCTCCGACTCGAAGCCGGCGGATTTGAGGACGCTCTGAAAGCGGAGGATGTCCTCCGGCGCGCTTCGCTCGTACCCGCCTCTGTTCCCGTTCGCGGGGATCAGGTTGATGTACGCGTGAAGTCCGTGCAGCAAGCGGACAAGTTGCCTGGCGTGTTTGAGAGAGTCGTTCTTTTTTTTGAAGAGCGCGTACTCGATTGTTACACGGTCCCCGGTGCGTTTTTGAAAATCGATGAGCGACGCCATAAGCTCCTTCAGCGGGTATGACGTGTTGCAGGGGACGAGTTCGTCCCGCAGCTCGTCGTTTGCCGCGTGCAGAGAGACCGCGAGCCCTACCGCGAGTCCGGACGCCGCGAGCGCCTCGATGCCGGGGATTATGCCCGCTGTGGAGATTGTAACGCGCCTCGCGCCAAGCTCTCTCATCTTGGGGTGGTTCAGTATACCGACGGCTCGCAGGACCTCCGTAACGTTCAGGAACGGCTCGCCCATCCCCATCAGGACGACGTTGTCGATCTCTTTCCCGAGAATTTTTTCCATCACCGCGAACTGAGACGCTATCTCCCCGGCCGACAGATTCCTCTCAAAGCCGGCGCCGCCGGTCGCGCAGAACGGACAGTCTATCGGACACCCAGCCTGAGTGGACAGGCAGGCTGTCGTCCTGTCGCCCCGCTTTATCAGCGCCGTCTCGATTTGCGCGCCGTCGCGCGTCTTTATGAGATATTTTCTCGTCCCGTCTTTCGACTTCGCCTCGCGCAAAACCTCCGGCGGAGAGAAGTCAAGAGAACGTCCAAGCTCCAGGCGCAGGTTCTTGCCGAAGTCCGTCATAGCGCCCGGGTCGAATATCCATCGCCTCCAAATCCAGGCGCATATCTGACCTGCCCGGTAGGACGGCTCGCCGACGCCGGCAAAAAAGTCGATCCATTCGTCGTAGGTCTTCTCGAAAACCCACGTAAGTTTTTGGTTATCGCCCACGTTACAGACTTTCGTAGAGCGGGAAGGCGGCGCCCAGATCGGCCATTCTCGACCTGACGGCTTTTCGGAGAGCCTCGTCCCCGGGAGCGGAGAGAACCTTGTCTATCGCGTCGGCAAGCTCCTCCATCTCGGTCGCGGTCATTCCTCTCGTGGTGACGGCAGCCGTGCCGAACCTCAACCCGCTTGTGACCATGGGCTTCTCCGGGTCGAAGGGGATGGCGTTTTTGTTGGCCGTTATGCCGGCTTCGCCCAGCAGCTTCTCGGCCGCCTTGCCTGTCAACCCCTTTGGCCTGAGGTCGACCAGCATGAGGTGGTTGTCGGTGCCGCCTGACACTATCCGGAAGCCTCGCTCCTGCAGGGAGGATGAAAGGACTGACGCGTTCTCGACCACCTGACGGATGTAGACCTTGAAAGACGGTTCCGACGCGAGTTTGAAACAGACGGCCTTGCCGGCGATCGCCGGAAGGAGCGGGCCTCCCTGGATTCCGGGGAAGACTACGCGATCCAGCTCCTTCGCGTATTCCTCGGCGCAGAGGACGAAGGCCCCCCGCGGACCCCGCAGCGTCTTGTGCGTCGTCGATGTGACGAGATGCGAGAATGGGGTTGGGTTCTCGTGCATTCCCCCCGCGACGAGCCCGGCGATATGAGCCATGTCCGTAATCAGGACCGCGCCGACCTCGTCGGCTATCTTGCGGAAACGAACGAAGTCTATTGTCCTGGGATAAGCGCTCGCGCCGGCCACTATTACCTTCGGACGGCTTTCGCGGGCCAGACGCGCCACTTCATCGTAGTCTATGAGCTCGGTTTCCCTGTTTACCCCATAGGCCGCGATGTTGTACATTTTGCCGGTGAAGTTGAGCGGGTGTCCATGGGAAAGGTGCCCGCCGTGATCGAGCCTCATGGAGAGCATGGTGTCTCCGGGCGCCATGACGGTGAAATAAGCCGCCTGATTTGCCGTGCTGCCTGAGTGGGGCTGTACGTTTGCGTGATAAGCGCCGAAGAGCGCCTTTGCCCTCTCGATAGCTACAGCCTCTATTTCCTCGACGTACTCGCAGCCGCCGTAGTATTTTTTATGAGGATATCCCTCCGCGTACTTGTTTGTCAGCGCCGATCCCATGGCGTCCATAATCGCCCTGGGGACGAAGTTCTCGGACGCTATCAGTTCGATATGCGTCCGCTGTCTCTGGAGTTCCTCGGTTACAAGAGAGCCGATTTCGGGGTCTAATGAGTCGATGGAAGCCTCCATCGCGTCGTTGAAATAGGTCATCTATGATTCCTCCCGTTTTTAAAAAACTGCGCGATATTATACATTATATTCTATAAAAGGGGGAATTCGGGCGGCGGCGTTACGACCCGGAAGAGCCGATGATCCTCTGCTCTCCGTTTGCCTACGGCAGGTATCTCTTGTGGAACATGGCGAGTCCCGCGCTGAAGAGGGACGAGGCGAAGACGAAGAGGGCGAGCGCGTCGCGCCACACGTAGGCGAAAGGGCTGCCCTTCAGGATGATATGCCTCGCTATCTTCAGGTAGTAAGTCATTGGGACTATCCGGCTCAGAGCCTGAAAAATTTCCGGCATCGCCTCCACCGGAAACATGAACCCCGAGAGCAGAATATTCGGAAGGATGTTCAAGATCGCGAGCTGGATGGCCTGCCGCTCGTTCTTCGCGAAGGTCGATATCATTATTCCTACAGACAGCGCGGCCAGGATGAAAAAGAACGTGAGAGAGAGGAAGAGCGTCATAGAGCCGCGAAACGGCATTCGGAAGATATATACCCCGAAGATGATGGCCACCAGAAGCTGCACATACGCTAAGAGGACATAGGGTACGACCTTGCTGGCAAGCATCTCCCAGCTTCTCATCGGAGTCACCAGCAATTGTTCGAGCGTCCCTTGCTCGCTCTCTCGCACGATTGCCATTCCGACCATGAAGGTCAGGGTCATCGTCATCAGAGCGCCGATTATGCCGGGCACCATATACCACGAGGTCACGAAGTCCGGGTTGTACCACGGACGTATTCTGACGTCGATCGCTCCATGCTGCGGGTCGACGCCCATGCGGTCAAGCTCGGCTGTCAGTATCTTCTGGGAGCTCAGCATGCCGATCGTGGTCGCGGCCGCGATCGCCGACGAGGCGGACATGCTGTCGGTCGCGTCCACTATCACCTGCACCGAGGAAACTTTGCCGGACGTAGTCTTGTTCGAAAAGTCCGGCGGAATCGCTATGCCGACTTTGACGTCCCCCCTTCCGACGGCCTCGTTCAGCTCGCCGAAGCTGCCGACAGAGCGAACGACGTCGAAGTACATGCTCCCCGAGAACTGGTCCAGCAACTCCCGGCTCTCCTGGGTGCGCGCCATGTCGAGGACCGCGGTTTTGAGGTGTTTTACGTCGGTGTTTATGGCAAATCCGAATATCAGAAGCTGCATTATCGGTATGCCGATGATGAGGGTGAGCGTGAGCTTGTCCCTGAAAATTTGAATGAACTCCTTAACTATCAACGCCCTGATGCGGCGCATTTTTACTTCCTCCTCATTAATATTTCAGCCGCGGACTCTCGCGCCGGATTTCACGAGACGGACGAACACGTCCTCCATGGAGGGGGTGATCTCCTTGACCGTGTATCCGTCGAAAAGCGGATCGGAGTTGAAGTCGCGCCGTTCCTCGAGAAGCAAGTGCAGCTTCGCGCCGAAGAAGTTCGCGTCGATAACCCCAAGGGACTTCTGGGAGTTTACTTTGCGCAGGAGCGCCATGGCGTCCGGTCCCGAGATCTCGTAAAGCTGTCCCGGCGTCTTCGTCCTTAGCGCGGACGGAGAATCGTCCGCTACGAGATCGCCGAAGTATATGAACGCAACCTTGTCGCAGTGTTCAGCCTCGTCCATGAAGTGAGTCGTCACCATTATCGTGGTCCCGCCTCTCGCGAGGGCGTAAATAACTTGCCAGAACTCGCGCCTGGCCTTCGGGTCGACTCCGCCGGTGGGCTCGTCCAGGAAGAGAATGCGGGGGTTGTGCAATATCGCGCAGCCCAGCGCGAGTTTTTGCCGAACGCCTCCTGAGAAGGTCGAGGTAAGATCGTTCCGCCTATCGGCGAGGCCCGAAAAGACGAGCATTTCCTCTATGCGGTTTTTTTTCTCCCTGCCCGACATTTCGTAGAGCCCCGCGTAAAGCTCCATGTTTTCAATCGCAGACAGATCCGGGTAAAGGCTGAATTTTTGCGACATATAACCGATCATGCGCCGCAGTTCTCTCCCTGACGCCGCGAGATTCATGCCGAGCACCAGCGCCTCCCCCGATGTTGGGGCGAGAAGGCCGCAGAGCATCCTTATAGTCGTGGATTTTCCCGACCCGTTGGGGCCGAGAAAGCCGTAGACGCTCCCCTCCGGGATGGAGAGCGTGATGTCGTTTACCGCCGTGAAATCCCCGAATTTTTTTGTGAGGGACTTCGTCTCCACCGCCGCGCCGCTCATGGCTTAACTCTCCCTCTCCGAGGCGAACGAGACGAAAATGTCTTCGAGGGATGGGGAGATCTTTTCTATCGGCACGGACGGAAATCCGGCGTCCTCGAGCGCGTTTCCGATCGCGGCGGATGCGGCTTCAGCGTCGTCGGTCTCGACGTGGTAGCGCGTGCCGAAGAGGTTGACGCCGAGGACCCCCTTCACTCCCAGAATTATCTCGCCGGCGTCGCGGGAAGGCGCGGCGACGTCGAGCAGCGAGTGTCTGTAGCGTTTCACCATCTCGCCGGGCGAGCCGCGCATGAGTATTCCGCCCTTGTTCAAAAAAATGAGGTCGGCGCATAACTCCGCCTCGTCCATGTACGGCGTCGAGACTATTATAGTGACACCCTGTGAGTGCAGCTCGTACAGCATGGCCCAGAACTCGCGCCGCGCGAGCGGGTCGACCCCCGTTGTCGGTTCGTCGAGCAGGAGCGCAACTGGCTTGTGGATCATCCCGACCGCCAGAGCCAGCTTCTGCTTCATACCTCCGGAGAGGTTTCCCGTAAGCCTTTCCCTGAACTTCCACAGCTCCATCTTTTCGAGCGATTCCCGCGACCGCCTCTCGATTTCAGTCGGATCCGTTCCGTAGATTGCTCCGTAAAGGCGTAAATTCTCCTCTACCGTGAGGTTGGGGTACAGACTGAAGCGTTGAGGGACGTACCCGGCGGAGGTCCTCGTCGAGCGCGGGTCGCCGGAGAGCAGACGCACCTCTCCCCGATCGGCCCTTATCAAGCCCATGGCGAGGCGCATCATCGTGCTCTTCCCCGCGCCGTCCGGGCCTACGATCCCAAATAGCTCGCCCTGGGGAATCTCCAGTTCGATTCCGCTCAAGGCGTGAACGGGGCCATAATTTTTTTCGACTGATCGATACTTGAGGGCTGGGTCCGCCGCGCTTCGTCTCAATCCCGTTATTTCGCTTCCTCGGGGAGAGCTGAAAAGACGACGTCAGCGGGCATCCCGGGTTTCACCAGGCCGTTTTCGTCGCTTAGGGAGACCTTTACCCAGAATACCTGATTGGCTCGCTCCTCTTGAGTCAAGGAGAGCCTCGGATTGAACTCGGCCTCCTGCGCTATGGCCCTGACGCGGCCTGAGATTGGATTTTCATGCGGCGAGTCTACGTATACTTCGGCCTGCTGGCCGACGCTGATCTTGCTGAGCTGTGTCGCCGGAATATAGACCTTGACCCATGGGTCGCTTGTCGCTCCTAAAGTAAGTATCTGCGAGCCGGGCGAGACCACCTCTCCTAATTGATAGTTTTTCGAGAGAACGAGTCCGGAGACGGGCGCGCTTATCTCCTTGTAAGAGATCTGGACGCGCACCGCGTCTATCTCCGCTTCTATCTGCCTGATCGCGTGGCGCTGAGCCGCGATCTCCTCCTCGCGCGGCCCCTTCTTCAGCAGGATATGCTGCTGTCTGGCGGCAGCCACGGACTCTCGGAGGACGCGGGCATTCTCCTCGTATCTCTCAGCCTCGCTCCTCGGAACTATATCGTCCTCAAGAAGTTCCGCGTACCGTCTGGAGTCGCGTTCAGCCTGGGCAAGCTGCGCCTCCTTCGCTCTCAGATCGGCCTCCGCTTTCATGATATCCTCGTGCCTGTTGCCGCTCTCCAGCGCCTTGAGCTGCTCTTGTTCACGCGCCAGAGCCGCGCGCTTCGCCTCCTCCTCGCTGTCGAGACCGTCCAGCGAGAGCCTGGCGATGAGATCGCCCTCTTCGACGCGATCTCCCTCGTCGAATCGCATATAGATCAAACGCCCGCCCACGAGAGGAGAGACGGTAACCTCAGTCACCTCCACGGCGCCTGACGCCCTTATTCTCGCGTCACTCTCGGATTTTGCCTTTCCGTAATTGTAGTAGCCCAGCGTTCCAGCTATTATGATCACTACGAGCGCGACGGCTATTTTAGTTCTCAAGCCTATCACTCCTCATTACACGCATTTCACCGCATCCGCGTCGACAGCTCCACCACCGGCCAGATTTCGGGTTTTTCGAAACCTTTTCGCCAGAAGGCGGCGCCGGCCAGACCATATTTTTGAGCCAGGGACATCTTTAACGCAATCGAGTTCTCATCCTCAACCCATATCCTGTAAACGCCGTCGCTTCCGGTGTACTCGAAATAATACTGGCCTTCCGGTTCGAGCCACTTCTTCTGAGCCCCGCTCGACGCGATTCTCTCGTCCACGGAGGCCATCGACAGGGCCAGCGACTTCAGTGACGTCTTGCCGTTCTTCCCGCGGGTCTCCCGCCA
>JAISQP010000114.1 GCA_031274115.1 Synergistaceae bacterium | reverse complement strand
CTCTCGACTCGAAAACCCACGGGTTGGCCAGGAGGAAGTCGACTGTTTTTTCTATGGCCTGTTGAATATCGAGGCGCGGAGTCCAGCCCAGCGAGCGGATTTTTTCCGTGGCAAGAAATATAAAGGGACTGTCGCCGACCCAACCCCTGTCGCCGCCGGAAAACTCTATCACGGGCGCCGCTTCGAGCTTACGGAGGATCCAGCCGATGGAGTCCCGCACCGTGCAGTAGGAATCCACCCCTAGATTGAACACCCCGAACTTCTCGGGCATTTTTTCGGCGATGAGCAGCATCGCGTCCAGACAGTCCTGAACGTAGAGATAGCTTTTTCTCTGATACCCGTCGCCCAGCGCGCGAAGACGTCCGGGATCGGCTCTCAGCTGTTTTACAAAGTCGAATACGTGCCCGTGAGTGTAGCCCTCTCCGAGTATCGAGACAAAGCGGCAGACGGCGCCCCTGAAACCATACCCCTCGCAATAAGCGGAGATCAAGCCCTCGCAGGCGACCTTAGAGGCGGCGTAGAGCGACGTCTGGATCGGGAAAGGCGCGTCTTCAGGCGTTGGGATGACGTCGGAATCGCCGTAAACGGACCCGGTGGAGCTGAACAGGATATCCCGCACTCCGGCGGCCCTCATCGCCTCGAGCAGGTTGTGCGTGGCGATCGTGTTCTGCTCGAGGTCCTTTCTCGGGTGGTTCAGGCCAAAACGAACGTCGGCGTTAGCGGACAGATGCCATACCATGTCCGCGCCCGCTATGGAAGACCCCAGAAGCCCGGTATCCAGCAAGTCGCCCTCTATGAGTTTAAAGCCGGGGTTGTCCCTCAATCGCTCGATAAACCGAACTTGTCCTGTGGAAAAATTATCATAGCACGTCACGCGATGCCCCAAACCCAGCAGTCGGGAGCAGAGATTGCCGCCTATGAAACCAGCCCCGCCCGTCACAAACGAAACCGTCATTTTCCCATCACAGTTCATAACCGGCGGAACGGGCGTCGTTATAAAACGTCTTCACGGTATCGAGCGAGTACTCCTCAAGGTCGCGGCCCACCAGCTTCAGTTTGGAGAGAAGATCCGGAGTGACCGTTATGATGTGGCAGCCCGTCCTGTCGGCCTGAAAGACGTTCAACAGCTCCCTCGAGCTCGCCCACAGAAGTTCCGCCTCGGGCAGCCCTTCGAGGACGGAAAGGCAATTTTCCATCATGGGCGCAGGGTCGCGCCCGGTGTCCGCAATTCTGCCCGCAAAGACCGATACTATCGCCGGAACGCCGCCCTCCAGAGCTTCCGCTGTTTTCTTTACCTGGTCGAGCGACAAAATCGCGGTGACGTTGACCTTGATTCCATCTTGCGTAAGTTTTTTTATCATAGGACAGGAGCTTGCGCCCTTGGTGTTCGTTATCGGGATTTTAACATAAGCGTTTTGCCCCCACGACGCGATGATCCGAGCCTGTCTTTCCATATCGTCGAAGTCGTCCGAAAAGACCTCGAAGGAAATAGGCAGCCCGTTTGCGGCTGAGATCGCCTCCCGCGCAAACTGCCGATAGTCCTTCACTCCCGCCTTCCTCATGAGCGTCGGGTTGGTCGTAAAACCCTTCACTACCGGCGCGTTTTGCGCTCCGTTTTTTATCGACTCTATGTCCGCGCCATCGATAAAAATTTTAATTTTCAGCCCGTCTATTTTAATCATATCCTGCCACACCCCTCAATCCAATTTTAATCTCAAAACGCAGGCAAAACACCGAGCCGCCTGATCCGTAGTTTGAGGCCTGATTATTTTAAAGTTTTTTCGAGCCGATAATTATCGACGCCGCCTCGTCGAGCGCGCTTGCCTCCGCGTAGGGGACAGTCGCCGCGACGCTGATTTTATCACGCGCGTCTCTTATTCGGATCGTCAGGCAACCGGCGGATTTTCCGCAGAGCACGTCGGTATCTCTGTCTCCTATCATCCATGAGCCGGACAAATCAAGGGAATACGCGGCAGCGGCAACGCGCGGGAAGTACGCGCCCGGCTTGCGCTCCAGGGACTCGCCGGAAAAGCCCTCCACGACCCCGGCTGGGTGAGTGAAGGAGTAATAGGACTCCGTTATGCGGACGCCTCCCTCCGCAAGCAGGCCGTTTACGCGTTTGATGACGGCCATCAAGGACGCGAGCGACGTCTTGCCCTTCGCGAAAGCCCCCTGGTTCGATATCACGAAGAGCGAAAAACCGGCCCTTTGCAAGAGCAGCATCGCCTCTATCGCTCCAGGGATGATGACGACATCCTCAGGCGACATCGGCGCCTCCCATTCGCCCCACTTTTCGTAATAGACGTTCGCGTTTATTACGCCGTCCCTGTCCAGAAAAACCGCCTTCCGCATCTTTAGAAGAATCTACCTCACGCTCTCCCATTTAGTTTTATTTACCTTGAGCCTCGGGTGGCTGACGAGAAGATGCCAGATCACGCCATGGAACGATTCGACGAGAGGGGTGACGGTCTCCGCGTCCATGGTCGGAATGATGACGCAGGCGTCAGCGACCCGCGCGGTATAACCTCCGTCTCTGCCTGTAACCCCGAGTATGGAGGCCCCTGTTTCGCGGGCCAGGACGAGCGCCTCGACGATGTTGGCGCTTATGTTCTTCTCCCTGTTCCCGCCGCCAACCGAAAAGACGAACACCGCGTCGTTTTTTCGTAGTCTGGAACCCTTGAGCCATGCCGCGAAGACGGACTCCCATCCGTCGTCGTTGATCCTGGCCGTCAGCTCCGAGACGTTGTCGGTCGGAGCGTATGCCTCGAAACCGCATATCTTGCGAAAGTCGTTCACCGCGTGCGAAGCGCTTCCGGCGCTGCCGCCGACTCCCAGGAAGAACAGTCTCCCTCCGGCCTCCCTTACCGAAATGAGGATGTCTATCATCCGTTCGACAAGGTTTTCATCTATGGAGTTTATTATTCCCCTGGCCTGCTCTAAATAACTTTTGACGTAATCGC
>JAISQP010000097.1 GCA_031274115.1 Synergistaceae bacterium | reverse complement strand
CGAATGTCATAGGATGTGTTACCCCGCTCGGGGAAATAGTGAGCGCCTCTCACGAACAAGGCGTTCAGGTTCTGGCGGACGCCGCGCAGACCGCGGGGGCGTATCCGATCGATATATCGACCGTTCCGGTAGATATGCTCGCATTCACCGGACACAAAAGTTTGCTCGGACCGACCGGGACAGGCGGCCTGTATATTCGCGACGGACTGGAGTTATCCACACTCAAGGAGGGAGGCACAGGAGGAATGTCTCTTTCCCCGTTTCAGCCTGACGATCCTCCGGATCGCTATGAATCAGGCACCATGAACATCTCCGGCATTGCAGGGCTCTGCGCCGGTGTAATGTTTTTGCTCGATATCGGCGTCGACGCCGTGCGCAAGCACGAGACGGACCTTACGAAGCTTCTCCTTGACGGTCTGGACTCCGTTCCGGGGCTTTCGTATTACGGTCCCGCGCGCGCGGAAAACAGGCTTGGACTCGTCTCGTTCAACATGGATGGGCGTGATCCCAGCAAAGTCGCCTTGAAGCTGGATCAGGATCATGGAATCATGGTCCGTGCGGGTATTCATTGCGCGCCCCAGGCTCACCATCTGCTTGGGACCGCCCCAATGGGCGCTGTTCGGGCAAGCTTGGGGTATTTCAATCAAAAAGAGGATGTCGAACGTCTTGTAGACGCGCTGAACCGCATAGCTTCGAGCGGGGACTGAAGCCTATGTTTTTGCGATCGGTAAGCGTAGTGGACGTAGATCTGTGTGTTCAGCAGCCGGACAAGTTCGTGGCGCACACGAAGTCATCAGTTGACCTCAAAGAGATAATGCCATACCTGAACAGCATGTTCCGGACATCAGTCTATAACCATGACGCCGGCTCCATTAAATTTACAAACGACAAAATAGAGTACACGATAATCGGAAATCAGATCAACATCGCCAAGTTTGTCAACAGGACGGAATTGCATGAGCTTCTGGATTGGCTCAAGGATTTGATAAACGACGCCTATGAGAGCAGGACGGATATAACCCCACTGTACGAGTGCAGGAAACCTGTTCCCGTTCTATTCATCTATAACCTGCTTCCGAAAACTAACTGCGGAATATGCGGCGAGAAATCATGCATGGTCTTCGCCGCCAGATTAAACAAACTCGAGGTCGATATCGAGGCCTGCCCGCTCTTGTTAGAGCAGACATACGAGACAAACAGGCTGCGCCTCGAAAGCGCTTTCACATGAGGCGCCTGTATGTCGCACATCGTTGGCTGAGCTCGTTCTCCGCGTTTATCCTCTCGATTTCTCCCTGAGATACGGATATTTGAACCCTCAAGACATCGCCTTTGGAGACCATGCCGGATTTGTACATAGACTCGGTTTGCCTGAGATGTTCTCTGGAAAGATTCAGCGCTTCCTCGGCAACCCTCATATGCGCCAGAGGTAAGGATTTGTCCAATATCCCCCCGGGGGGCTTGTGCGCAAATTTCGTTGTCCTATAATTTGTGCCGTCGGCAAAAAATGACGAAGGAGATGATTGTTTATGCGTAAGCAGCTATGTGCGTTGGTAATGTTGTTGATTTTCTCGGCTACCCCGGTATTCGCTCACGAGCTTATACTCAAACCGACGAAGTTCCGCGCGGCAAAGGGCGAGGAACTTCCTATCGAGCTTCAGTCCACCCATATTTTTATCGTCAAGGAAGAGGTGGAGGCAATACCGCTCATAAAGGCCGGAGTCTTCGATGGCCGCAAGCTCATAGAGTCGCCGCTGAAGCCCAATGACGCCGAGCTTCGCATCGACTTTTCGGTCAAGATTCCTGACGACGCGTCGTCGACAATTGTGATAGCCAATAAAATCGGCGATATCTGGTCTGTCACTCCGGACGGATGGAAACAGGGAACTCGCAAGTCGCTGGAGGATCAGGGCGTCAAGGTGGTAAGGGCTTCGCTGACGGATAAGTTCGTAAAGGCGATAATAAATCCCTCGGAGTCCGATAAGAACTTCTCCACAGTCGTCGGGCAGGAGCTGGAGATAATACCGGTGACAAATCCGGCTCTCGCCAAGGCAGGAGGTTATTTTAAGGTGAAGGTCCTCTTCAAGGGACAGCCGGCTTCCATGCCTGTCTTTGCCACCTACGACGGCTTCGTCAAGGAGTATGAGAACACCTACGCGTACTACACGGAGTCCGATTCCGACGGCATAGCCAATATCAAGATAACATCCCCGGGCCTGTGGATTATCAGGGCGGCGAAGGACAATGAACCGGGAGTCCCCGGGGAGTATGACTCGCGCGCTCTGCGATCCATCCTGTCGATGCAGGTTAAGTAAAGGAATATCGCTGATGGGGGAGAAGGACCGGCGCTCTGTCGCAACCGGGCAATGCCGGCGCGTCCGCGCGGCAGGCATGCGTTACTGTCTGCTGCAGGCGGTCCTGGTTGCGGTCCTTCTCCTCGCGGTCCCGGGGGACGCGTTCGCCCACGGCGTCGGATACAGGCTGTCATCGAAGAAAGCCGTCGCGCTCGAGTTTTATTACTCCACCGGGGAGACGATGGCGTATCTGGACGCCAGAGCGTATTCGCCTCAGGATGAACGGAACGCGTTTCAATCGGGGCGAACCGATGAATTCGGCCGGTACTCTTTCGTTCCGGCTACTGAGGGAGAGTGGCTGGTCGTCGTCAAGGATGAGGAGGGACACAGGGCGGAGGCGAAAGTACCGATAACCGCTGAGTTCCTGGATGACAGCGGAGGCGAAGTCTCCGTCGCCGCGCGGTCGTCGCTTCCGAGGGGTTTCGATCTTTTTTTACGCGCGGTCCTCGGCGTAAGTATTCTCTTTAACCTGGCCGCGCTCGTGAGGCTTAGGAAATGCATATAAGCGAGGGGTTCCTCTCCCCTCCGGCGCTTGCGGCCGGCTGGGCCTTAGCCGGCGCCGGGGTCGCGTGGGGGCTAAAAAAAATGGACGCGGACAGGGTGGTTCGCGTATCGATGGCCTCGTCGGTATTTTTTCTCGCCTCTTTAGTCAACGTCAAATTCGGGCCAAGTTCGACGCACCTCTCTCTCATCGGGCCGATCGGGCTCATGCTTGGGTGGACGTCCTTCCCGGCCATCTTTACCGCCCTTTTGCTGCAGGCGGTCCTTTTTCAATTCGGAGGGCTGTTCGTTCTGGGCGCTAACACCGCTTGCATGGCGACTCCCGCTGTCTGCGTACATCTGATTTTTGGAAAAGCGATCAGGTCCGATAACGCGAAACTGGCGTCTTCCGCCTCCTTCGCGTCGGGTTTTTTCGCGGTCCTCATCGGCGCGGGGCTGGTCGGGGCGCTGCTCACTCTTTCGGATCCCGGCATGGCGCTCGCCGCTGAAACCATCTTCGCGGCGCATGTTCCGCTGGCCCTGCTGGAGGGTATGACGACGCTCTTCATGGTTTTGTTCCTTAAACGCGCGTTTCCCGACATGCTGAAGGGGGTCGGACGGCTGTGATATTGGACTCGGCTGGCATTTTTGAAGAGTGCGTGAGTAAGTCGAGGTTCGACGCGTTCGACCCGCGGTGCAGGGTGATATGCGCATTCTGCGCCGCTCTGAGCATAGCCGCGCTCAGCGGCGTACACGCCCTTGCGGCGGGGAGCGTTCTCCCCTTTTTTTTATTATGTATCGACGGCCGTTCAGGGTTCTCCCGTCTCGCGCACATGCTTTCAAGAGTGAATAAAGTCAGCGTTTTTATCCTGATCTTTCTGCCGCTGACCTATCCGGGCGATCGCGTCCTGGTTTTTTTCTCCGCTGACGGAGCGAGGGCAGCTCTCATTATAATATGGAAGCTGAATATTTTATCGACAGTCCTCCTGAAGATGGCCGCTTCCATGGGGATGACAAGGATAAACGGCGCCCTCGAAGCGCTGCGGTTTCCCCTCAAGCTCCGAATACTCCTTCTTCTCACAATGCGCTATATCTTTTTGCTCGCCGACCGGATGGCGGCGATGGGAAGGGCGATCTGTCTCCGGTCGCCCGAGATGAAGAGCGTTCAGGCGTATAAAGCATTTGCCTGCATGGTGGGCACGACGCTCGTCCACAGCGCCGACAGGGCGGAGCGGGCGGCTCTGGCCATGGGATGCAGAGGAGGCCTGGCGGGATTCTCGCAGTCCAGCGGCCACAGATGGACGTGGAAAGAGTCCATGCTCTGCGTCGTTTTTTTCCTGAACTCCGCTTGCCTCGCGGTTATTTCATCAGCCCAGCCGAGTCTGTTCAGTCTGTAATATATGACCGTCCTGCTGGAGGCAAGGGACCTCTCCTACGATTACCCCGACGGAACCCCGGCTCTGCGCGGCGTGTCGCTGCGGCTGACGGAGGGGGAGAAGACGGCGCTGGTCGGGGCTAACGGATCCGGCAAGTCCACGCTCCTCATGCACCTGGCCGGATGTTTCGCCGCGGAAGACGGCGAAATCCTGCTGCGCGGCAGAGCCGTCGGACGGGACCTGCGGGCGCTCAAGGACGCGGCCGGTTTGGTGTTTCAGGAGCCGGACGATCAGTTGTTCATGCCGAGCGTGCTGGAGGACGTCGCGTTCGGGCTGGTCGCGCGAAACGTAAAAATAGAGGAGGCGCACTCGCGGGCGCGGTCATATCTGGAAAAACTTCGCGTTCAGCATCTGGCGGACCGCCCCCCGCACCGCCTGTCGAGCGGTGAAAAACGCACGGCGGCCTTGGCCGGCATTCTCGTCATGGAACCGGAGATAATCCTTCTTGACGAACCATCCGCCGCGCTCGACCCGAGGGCGCGGCGCAATCTGATCGATACCCTCAGAGGGCTCGACAAATCAATGATAATCGCTACTCACGACCTCGAAATGGCAAGCGCGCTCTGCAGCCGCGCCGTGCTCCTCCACGGCGGGCGCGTCGTCGGGGAGGGCAGTCCGGAGGAGCTGCTGAACGACGAAAAATTTTTGAGCAGCCACGGACTGTAGGGGGACCGTCACGAATCACAACCTTTCAACCCTGACGTGGCAAACACTTTCTTCCTCTTCTTCCTCTCAGGTATGATCGAATCACGGAGCCGCGGCATCGAACGAATCCTGACGCTTTACAGGATCAGGGATTTTATCGGACATCACTCCATCAGAACGCTCCAACCGGCCGTCTCAAATAACATATGTACAAATGACATTATTATACATATGGGCGTTTGGGCCCGGGGCGCTTGCCCTGGTCGTTTGGTCGTACATATTGACAAAATAAAAAAACAATATATTATATATCCTAGTAAACAGATATATATATAGATAATAA
Organism: Synergistaceae bacterium; assembly: GCA_031274115.1. Next base: position 30 of record JAISQP010000097.1, on the reverse strand, counting down.
TTGACCCTAAAAACAAGGTGGGTAATATGA
>JAISQP010000064.1 GCA_031274115.1 Synergistaceae bacterium | reverse complement strand
ACGATCAGCATCCTCTGACTCAGAAACGGGAGCATGGACGGGTCGAACTGAAGAGAGTTTCTCCTGCCCTCCGGGACAGGCAGGTTTTTATACAGCATGTGAAGGTTGCCGCGATCCGGTTTCAGACCGTATCGCCTCGCGTCCTCAGGATCGAGGGCGATCACCGCAGCGTCCTGAGGAACGCGGCGAAGAGTTCTGAGCGCTCCTGATTCGTTCCAGGAACTCAGGGGCTGCACCTTCATCGTGGAACCCACTATGAAACCGGCCATATTCGTTATCCATGGGAGGGTGGCGTAGACTGCCGGGATCTCCGGCGCAGAGAGGGCCGGGAGGGCAAAAAGGAGCGAGGCCGCGCAAGCAAGGACCGCTGCCGGAACCGCGAGCCATGCGCAAACCCGTGGACCGCGCGTCAACTCTTCGCCTTCAGCCTTGTAATGGCTGTCTCGGCGGCGGCAAAACCCGCCGCTTTTATCGACGACCCCTCCCCGACAGCGAGAACTCTCCCGTCAGGTAGGCTCACCTCGACCTCGAACGACGCGGCGTGATCCGGGCCGCTTCTGCTGGTCAGCCGATAAACGGGCGGATGTCCCCACTTAGCCTGCACCATCTCCTGAAGCTGAGACTTGTAATCTCTCGCGTCATCGTCCAGGACAACGCCCATGCCTGAGATGAAGCGTCTCACCAATTTGCGGGCGGCTCCGTATCCGCCGTCCAGAAAGACAGCGCCAAGCGTGGCCTCCATCGCGTCCGCGAGAATGGATGGGTTTTTTCTGCCCCCCTGCCTTTCAAGGCCCTTGCTGAGCCGGATCAACTCCCGGATGCCGGTTTCAGCAGCCCAGGCCGCTAACGGCGATTCGCTCACAACGGACGCCCTCGCCTTCGTCAGCTCTCCTTCGCTGTAATCGGGGTGATCCGTGAAGAGTATCTCGGAGGCGCAAAGCTCAAGTACCGCGTCTCCGAGATACTCCAGCCTTTCGTTGCAAAACCCCGCTCCCGATTCGTTTGCGTATGAGGCGTGGGTCATGGCTTCCTCGAGAAAACTCAAACTGTGGAAGGAATACCCCAGTTTTTCCTCCAATACGCACGATCCCTCGAGAACTGTTCTCTCTTCCATCGGCAATCTAACCCCCGAATCGCTCGATGGCCAGCACTCCGTTGTGTCCACCGAAACCGGCGTTGTTGATCAGCGCCCTGTCCACTTTTTTTTCAACGGCGTTATTCGCGATTATATTCAGGCTGCAGTCCGGGTCGGGGGTCTCATAGTTAATGGTGGGGTGTATAACGCCTCTCTCTATCGCCATGATGGCCGCAATCGCCTCCACCGCTCCCGCGGCGCCGAGGCAGTGTCCGATCATTGACTTCGTGGAGTGCACCGCGAGCTTGTCCGCGTAAGCCCCAAAGACCTTCCGGATGGCGCCGGACTCCGTCTTGTCGTTGAGCGGCGTGGACGTTCCGTGAGCGTTGAAGAGATCGACCTGCTCCGGGCGCCAGCCGGCTTTTTTCATCGCGAGTCTTATGGCTCGCACGGAACCGTCGCCCTCCGGGTCCGGCGCGGTTATGTGGTATGCGTCGCAAGTGTTGCCATAGCCGGTCACCTCGGCGTAAATATGAGCCCCGCGCCCTTTGGCGTGCTCCAGCTCCTCGAAGATGAGGATTCCGGCGCCCTCTCCCATTACAAAGCCGTCACGGTCGAGGTCGAAGGGACGGGACGCGCGCCCTGGTTCGTCGTTGCGGCACGAGAGCGCCTTCATGTTGGCAAAGCCCGCTATGGCGATCGGCGTTATCGCGGCCTCCACTCCTCCGACTATCATAACGTCCGCGTCGTCGCGTATGATCGCGTACGCGGCCTCGCCCATACAGTGAGTGGCCGTAGAGCAAGCGGTAACTACAGCCATATTCGGACCCTTCGCGCCGAAGCGCATGGCGACATAGGCCGCCGGCATGTTGCTGAGCATCATGGGGATGAAGAACGGGCTCACGCGCGACGGGCCCTTTTCCTTCAATATATCGTAATTATCATGAGTGGTCGTGATGCCGCCCTCGCCGCTCCCTATATACACTCCAAACCTCGTTGGGTCAATCGAATCGAGGTCGATGCCCGAATCCTTTATCGCCATATCAGACGCCGGGATGACGAAGTGTATAACTCTGTCCGCCCTGCGTGATTCTTTCTTATCCATCCATGGTTCCACGTCGAAGTTGCGGACCTCCGCCGCGATCTTTGCGGTGTGCCCCTCCGTGTCGAAGAGCGAGATCTTCGCAACTCCGTTGCGCCCTTCAGCAAGCGCGCTCCAGTAGTCATCCTTGCCGCAGCCTATAGGGCTGACGACGCCTAATCCTGTGATGACAACCCTTCTCACTCGATCACTCCCTCAAAGAGGCGTCAAGGTCTCAGCCCTGACGCCTCCGCTCAATTTCCACTATTCCTCCACGCCAAGCTTAGCCTTTACATAGGCAAGCGCCTCGCCGACATTAGTGAGCTTCTCGGCGTCTTCATCCGGAATTTCGACGTCAAACTCCTCCTCGATACCCATAATCAGTTCGACAATGTCGAGCGAGTCCGCTCCGAGGTCCTCCACGAAGGAGGCGTCGGGTTTGATCTGATCTTCCTCAACGTTCAGGCGATCCATCACGAGTTCCTTGAGCTTTGACAGGACTTCCTCAGACTGCATCTTATATAACACCTCCTTCCGCTACGCTGTCTTCATTTCCCGCGCCTACATAGTTATCCCGCCGTCAACGGCTATCACCTGTCCGTTTATATAGGAGGCTTCGTCTGAAACCAAAAACGCCGCCGTTTTCGCCACGTCTTCCGGCAGACCGTATCTGCCGGCCGGTATCTGCGTCAGTATCCCACGCCTGATATCCTCAGCGAGGGAGGCGGTCATATCCGTCTCTATATATCCGGGCGCTATCACGTTCGCTGTCACTCCGCGCGAGCCGGCCTCTCTCGCGACGCTCTTTATTATACCGAGTATCCCGGCTTTCGCCGCCGCGTAGTTCGCCTGCCCCGTGTTGCCTACAAGGCCCGATACCGAGCTCATCGCGACTATCCGGCCAAAACGGGCCCTCATCATCTGCCTGATCGCGGCCCTCGAACAGTAGTACACGGAGTTCAAATTCGTCCTTATCACAGTGTCCCACTCCTCGTCGGACATGCGCATCAGCAAATTGTCCCTCGTTACGCCCGCGTTGTTGACGAGAACCTCAACCGGCCCAAGCTCCTTGTTCACGACCTCGAACATCTCCTTGACCTGTTCGGGTGCGGAGACGTCCGCCCTTATCTTCAGGGCGGTTCCTCCCGACGCCAGGATCGTCTCAGCGACCTCGGCGGCGGCGGCCTCGGAGTTCTGGTAATTGACGGCAACGCGATAATTCCTCGCCGCGAGCTCTATGGCTATCGCGCGCCCTATTCCCCTGCTCGCCCCCGTAACCAGGGCCGTTCGCCCCTGGCTCAAGACGCGACGCCTCCTATCGCTTCCAGGGCTTTCGCCATATCCGAAGGCCTGTTGACGGAGACGCACTTCTTGCCTTTGCATGTTCTCTTTATCAACCCGGAGAGTACGCTGCCCGGACCAAACTCCAGGAAGAGGTCGACTCCGGCTTTCTCCATGACTGTCACCCCGTCAGCCCACAGAACCGGAGAGAAGGTCTGGCGGTAGAGCGCCTCCTGTATCGATTCGGCGGAGTCGAGCAGAGAGGAGTCCACGTTCGCCACGATAGGCGCGGAGGGGGCGCTCCACTTCATCTTGTGAAACTCCTTTTCGAGGCTGTCCGCGACCGGCCTCATCAGCTCGCAGTGAAACGGCGCGCTGACCTTCAGCGGTATGACCTTAGACGCGCCGC
>JAISQP010000163.1 GCA_031274115.1 Synergistaceae bacterium | reverse complement strand
GCTCTTCCGATCTCCCGACTCGTGCTCTTGCGGAGGAAAGCCGCGTCAGGACGAGGACGTTCTCGACACGTGGTTTTCCAGCGCTCTCTGGCCTTTCTCCACAATGGGGTGGCCGGACGACGCGGATGAACTCAGGACTTTCTACCCGACGTCGGTTCTCGTAACGGGGTTCGACATAATATTCTTCTGGGTGGCCAGAATGATTATGATGGGCGAGGAGTTCATGAAAGAGCCGCCGTTCAGGGACGTGTACATTCACGCGCTCGTCAGAGACGAGAAGGGGCAGAAGATGAGCAAGTCTAAGGGCAACGTCATCGACCCGCTCGACGTCATACGCAAGTATGGCGCTGACGCGCTGAGGCTCACCCTTGCGGCTCTCACCGTGCAGGGCCGCGACATCTTCCTCTCGGAGAGCAGGATAGAGACGTATCGCTTTTTCCTCAACAAGCTCTGGAACGCGAGCCGCTTTGCCCTGATGAACCTGGAGGACGCCAATTTCGATCTTTGCGCCTTCGGCGAGGCCGACCGACGAAATCTGCGGGTTCACGACAGGTGGATATCGGCGCGCCTCTCCTCAGTGACGAAGGAGATGACGGAGCTCATAGAGGGCTATTTCTTCGGAGAATCAGCCCGGCTCATGTACGATTTTGTATGGGGCGAGCTGTGCGACTGGTATCTCGAGTTGTCCAAGCCCGCTCTGAGAGGGGACGAGGGGCCGGGCCGCAAGGCGGCGACTCAGAAAATCCTCTACGCGGTCTTCAGGGATGTTCTGAAGCTGCTGCACCCCATAATCCCGTTCACGACCGAGGAGCTGTGGAGCGCCTTTGAATATGGCGGGGAGATCATCGGGCGAACCGAATGGCCGCGCCCGCGCGAGGCCGATGACGCGCCGGACGCCCGCGACGCGATGGAGCGGATTCAGACTCTCGTCCGGGCTATGAGAAACCTGCGCGCCGAGGTGAAGATGCCGCCGCAGCAGGTAGTCCCAAGGATGTGCCTGAGGCTGAAGGATGCCTCGAAAACGGAGATAATAAGCGATAACGCCGACCTGATCGGCCTTTTGACAAAAGTCGAGAAAACGGAGCTTCTTCCGCCTGGAGCGGAAAAACCCTCTCGCAGCTTGTCATTCGTAACCGCGGATTGGGAGCTGTTTTTTCCGGTCGGCGAGCTTTTGGACGTCGAAAAGGAGATTGCCCGACTGCGCCAGGAGCTGGAGAAGCTCGACAAAGACGCGGAACGCGCCCGCGGCAAGCTGTCGAATAAAAATTTCATGGACAGAGCCCCCGCCGAAGTTGTGGCAAAGGAGAAAGAAGCTCTTGCCGAAGCTGAGTCCCGCCGCAAGCGCATCGAGGAGAACATCGCGGGGCTGGAGTAGGCTGGCTGATTGAATCGGCATGGAAGCGGAACAAGAGGATTTTGAGAGGCTGACAAACGACATCCTGAAGTTTTCGAGCCTCGGCATTCGCCCCGGACTGGAGCGCGTGTCGAGGCTCTTGTCGCGTCTCGGGTCGCCGGAGAGGAAATTTCGCGCTATTCAGGTCCTGGGCACAAACGGCAAGGGCTCGACGGCGGCGACGATAGAGTCCGTCTGCATGGCTTCCGGCATGAGAACCGCCCTCTATACCAGCCCGCACCTCGTCTCGCTGCGTGAGCGCCTTCGCGTCTGCGGGGCGCCCCTCTCATTGGAAAAATGGCGCGGCGCTCTGCGTCGCGTCGTCAGCGCGGCGGATTCCGACGAAGTTCTTCAAGCGGGGAGGCCGACGTTCTTCGAAAATCTCACCGCCATCTGTTTTTTGCTGATGAGCGAGTCGAACCTGGACATAGCCGTCGTAGAAGCAGGCATGGGGGGCAGGTACGACGCAACGTCCGCCTGCGGGGCTATAGCCGCTGTCATAACGCCGATAGGCATGGATCATATAGAGTATCTGGGTGATACCATCGAGGCCATAGCCTCCGAGAAGTTCGCGGCTGTCCGGGGCGGCGCGGCGGCTTTTTACGCCGCGGACGACGGGAGGCTGTCCGTTCAGTTCGCCGAAGCCTGCAAGAGCGCGGGCGCCGGATGTTTTCTCATGAGCCGAGTCGCCGCGTCCTCTAATATCCGCTGTTCTTTGGGGGGAACGACGTTCGATTACGTTCCGCTGAAGCCCGAACTCGGCGTGTACGCCATTCCAGGGCTCAAAACGCCCCTCGTCGGCATACATCAGGCTTATAACGCGTCGAACGCGATAACCTCGCTGCTCTCTCTCAGAAAAATATTTCCGGGCTGCTTCGGTGGGGTGGGGGAACGCGAGATAAGAAGAGGGCTTCTTTCCGTCGACTGGCCCGGCAGGATGGAGGTCTTCAGGAAGAGCGATTCTTCCCCGGTCGTCATTCTTGACGGGGCGCATAACGAACACGGGTTCAGAGCGCTACTCGTCTCGCTCGCCTCGTTGATGGAAGCGGGAGAATCGAGTGGAGTGGGGGCTGTGGTATTCGCTGTGATGAAGGATAAGAACGCCGCTCCCATACTGGAGCGCCTGAAGGAGCTTGGCGCGCCGGTCTTCTGTACCCGGCCGCCGATGGAGCGCGCAATGCCGGCCCGCGATCTCGCGAGAATTGTGAGCGATGCCGGCTGTGAAGCAAGGTCATACGAAGATCCGATAGAGGCTCTCGAAGCGGCGCTGGCTGCGGCGCGCCCGGAGGAGACCGTGGTCTGCTGCGGAAGCCTGTTTCTGGTTGGCGCCTTGCGGCGGCGCCTCGCGCATGAGAATGTTTTCCACGAGAAAAATTAACGCCACAAAGCGGACGATTTTCGTGAAAATGTATGTAGGGAAGCGCTGATTAAATTGCGCAAATGATATGAGGAGTGGTCCCATGGACGCGATCAGAGTTGGAGTTGTCGGCGTTGGTCATCTTGGAGTGCATCACGCGAGGGTTTATACCGAGATTCTTGGCGCGAAGCTCGTTGGAGTAATGGACATAGACGAGGAGAGGGCGCATGAAGTCGCCGACAATCTCGGAACGCCTGCTTACACTGA
>JAISQP010000128.1 GCA_031274115.1 Synergistaceae bacterium | reverse complement strand
GCGGCGGCTGCTCCGCTCTGACGCTCGGCGCGCTTGGGCTCTTCCTGGCGCCGCTTGCTGCGGTCGCGGTTCGCAGGGGCAGGAAGCAGCTCGCTCGTTAGAAAGGCTGATTAATCCTCAGGGGCCTGAAGGGTAAAGATTTAAAATCCCGATGATCTTCGCAAACGACAACATGTCGTTTTAAAGACCGACTGAAAAGGCGCTCTTCTGTCAAGAGGAGCGCCTTTTCAAAACCACAGGTTCAAGAGACCGTGGGTTCCGCCCACACCCGCAAGGTAATAAAAAACTTGCCGGAGGTCCAGGAGGCTCAGCCTCCTGGCGGAGTTTGAGGCGGAGCCTCAAGGTCCTGCCTGTGGTTTGAGGATTTTTTACATGAGACGAGTCTATCCCTTCGACCTTTCCCATATTCCGGCCTTCGCGGCGGCGTTTTCGCTGACCGCGTTGCCTGTGCTGGTCTTTAACGGCTACGGGTGGTATCCGCAGACTGATTTTTTCAAGTGGACGCTCGTCTTCTCCGTGACGGCGTACGGCGCGGGGTTCTGCGCGATCTTCGCGCTGATCGGGAGGAGCGTCCGCCTTGGCGCGATCGGGGCCATGTGGCTCGCCCTCGCGCTTTCGCTCGCCCTCCAGCCGGCGCTCTTACAGGTTCGCTGCTTTCCCGAATGGGTCAGAAACTGGTACTTCTTCGCGGCCCTCGGCGGCGCGGTTTTTTTCCTGAGCAATCTGCCGCTCGAGGAGGTAATGCCGGGCGTCTTGCGTTCGGCCGCCGCGACGGGAGGGGTCTCGACGGTTATCGGCTTTGTCCGCAGGGCCTTCCCGACCGCGCGGATCCCGTTCGTCTCCGAGATAGGCCTCGCGCCGGACCGATTTTTCGCGAACGCGAGGCTGGACAACCTGCTGGGCGCGTATCTCGCGCTCGCGATAACGGCGGGGTTCTGGCTGATAGTTCGCGCGCTCCTCGCGCATCGCCCGGGCGAAGCCGGGGGAAAAAATAAAGAAAAAAGCTTGTTTGCGCGGCCCGCGTTCGCCTTCGATCTGGCACTGGCTGTTTTGAACTCGGTCGGGCTGTGGATGACGGGCGCGCGATCCGCCGTTTTGTCCTGCGCGGCGGGCGTTATAGTCCTGCTGACAGCCCTTCGCCCGGACGCGCGATTGATAAGGAAAATAGCCCTTTGCGCCGCGCTCGCCCTCGCCGCGCTCTTTTGCGCCGCCCTCCTCGCGCCGGGCGCCTTCCGCGTAGAGCGGCGCGACATGAGCAAAATTCTGTCGCCGGAGAGCCTGTCGCCGAAGAACGAGGGGCGTATCGCGATCTGGGGAATTACGCTGGAGATGATAGGAAAAGCGCCCGTCCTCGGCGTCGGACTGGGGAACTACAAGTGGAACTACATGGACGCGACGGCTGATTTCATGGAAAAGTCCGACATCCCCCCCAGGTACACGTACTGGGCGCATAACGAGTATTTACAATGGCTTGCCGAGACCGGCGCGGTCGGCGCGGCGCTCTTCTCCCTCATAATTATTTACGCAGTCGCGCTCTGCGTAAAGTCGCTCAAAACACTCAGGAAAAAAAATCAAGACCGCGGGCTCTGCCCGCGCCCGCCAGGGAGCTTGCTCCCTGGACCCTGTTCGTTTGACGCGGGCGGGCTTTCAGACGGGGAGCGCAGGCTCATGCTGTCGTGGGCGCTTGCGGCGATCGCGGTTCTGGCGGTGGACTCCTGTTTCAGCCGGCCGTTTCACCACGCCGACACGGCCTTTTCGTTTTCGCTCGCTCTCGCAGTCATCTCCCGGCTCTGTCCCGAGCCGCTCACAGGAGTTCGCAGCGCCGCCGCTTTCCCAGCGCTCGCGAGACGAGCGCTGGGTCCGGCGTTTGCGGTCATACTTCTCGCCGCCGTCTCCGGGGTCGCGCTCTTCGCGCAGTCGTTCAGCGGACAGCGGTACCTGGGGGAGTACTATTACAACACCTCCTATATATCGCTCGTCCCGTCAGAGGAGAGGGAGGCGTATTACCGTCCGTTCCTGTTCAGCGACGCGTACCTGCGGTTGATCGCCAGGGAGAACTTCATCCGGGCTGAGATCGGCTTTGACGACAGGGAGAAGGACGACGAAGACGCCATTCGCCTGCTCACGGAGTGTTTCGCGAGGACGCCGGGATACGAGGAGCTGAACATGCTCATGAGGACCTTGCAGAGGCTTGGCAGGATTGACGAGGCGCGTCTGTATTTCAGGTATTATCCGCCGGAGGAGAGGGAGAAGTTCCTGCGGGGCGAGTTTGACGGCCGCTACATGCTGGACTGACAGGGACGATGCTTAACGCCTTTACAGTGGACCTCGAGGATTGGTTCTGCGTCGCGAACATGGAGGAATTTTTCCCTCCGTCGAGCTGGGATGACGTCGCGCGCGACGGGCTGCGCATAGAGCGCTCCGCTTCGGCGCTTCTCGCCCTGCTCGGGGAGCGGGGCGTCCGCGCCACTTTCTTCGTGCTCGGGTGGATCGCGGAGCGATGTCCTGAGCTTGTGAGAAAAATATACGACGCCGGGCACGAGATCGGCGTTCACGGGTACGCGCACAGACGCGTCACGCGGATAGACCGCGGCCAGTTCATCGCCGACCTCGCGCGCGCCGTCGAGGTTATCTCGGGCATCGTGCCGCGCGAGGCCATAGCGGGCTACAGAGCGCCGTCGTTCTCCGTGGTGGAGCGCACGTCATGGGCTCTTGACGCTGTCGCTTCGTTCGGCTTTCGGTACGACTCGTCCATATATCCCGCCTCCGGTCACCCTGATTACGGCTGGGCCGGGGCTCCTCAGCGCATACACCGTCTGCCGTGCGGGCTCGTGGAGGTCCCGATGACCCCATGGTTCGGCGGCGGATATTTCCGTCTCCTGCCGTACGCCGTGAGCCGGAATATCGCGCGCCGCGCGAACCGGCGGGGGCGGCCGGCGATTTTCTATGTCCATCCCTGGGAGATCGACCCCGGGCAGCCGAGGATAAAGCTTCCTCTCCCGAAGAGATTTCGCTCCTATGTCAACCTCGATAAGACGGAGGGGCGGCTTGGCCGTCTGCTCTCCGACTTTCGCTTCGGCGCCATAGGGGATGCGCTGGACGAATGTCCGCCGGCGTAAAGGGCGCCAGCCCCGGCGGCCGGGCCCGGTTTGACGAGCGAGGGTACTGGGACTGCGAGGCCGAGCGCTTCAGCCGCATTTACGGGGAGGACGGCGGAGTGATGGGCTGCTTTAACAGGCTGTTTCGCGGCGACATGGACGGGCGGCTTAGATTCGCGATAGAAAACGCCGATATGAACCTGAACCCAGAGATATTGGAGATAGGCTGCGGAACCGGCGTCCACACCAAGGCGTTCATCGACGCCGGCGCGTCTTTCGTCACGGGAATCGACATCTCCCCGGCGATGCTTCGAATCGCCTCCGCAAAGCTGAGCGCCGCCCGGTACGCCGAGAGATCGGCGCTCATAGAGGGCGATTTCGAGCAGTATGATTTCAGCCGCGTTGGCCGCGTTTTTGGAGTCGCGACGGCCATCGGCGTCCTCGACTACGTCAGCGACGCGAAGGGTTTTCTGCGCAGGGCCGCGGATATGGCGGACCGCGTGATAGCGACCTTCCCGAGGGCCGGAACCTTCCGCTCCCGCGTTCGAAAGGCCCGGCTCTCGCTGAAGGGCCGCCCTGTGTATTTTTATACGAAACGGGATCTTGACGAAATCCGCGAGGTATGCGGAGCGGAGCTGAC
>JAISQP010000053.1 GCA_031274115.1 Synergistaceae bacterium | reverse complement strand
CGTGGGTGCGCCTGGCGAGTTCCGTGTAATGCCTGGATACGTCCGGGTGGGCGATTTGAGGCAGACGCGGGCGGCTCTTTCGAAGCAGCGGCGCCGGCAAATCCTTCTTAGGGACATCGAGCCGCGGCAGCAGGGGAAACGACCGGCCCTCAGCGCTCTTCTCGAAACTCAGCTTCACTTGCCGCTCACCTCCTCCAGAATCCTCACGAGACCGTCTATCTGCTCTTTTGTGTTCATTTCCGTCACACACCAGAGGATACCTCCCTCCACCGGAAGCCCCCCTAAAATATCGCGCTCTTCGAGACGTCCGAGAAGCGACTCCGCGTCACCCGGGCAGGAAGTGACGAACTCGTGGAAGAACTCCCCGGGGTAGAGCAGGTCGAAGCCCTTGACGGCCGTGATCCTCTCCGCCGCGTAACGCGCCTTCGAGAGACAGTGATCCGCTGCGCTCTGCAGTCCTTCCGGGCCTAAGACCGTAAGGTAAACCGAGGCGGTCATGGCGCAAAGCGCCTGGTTAGAGCAGATATTGGACGACGCCTTCTCCCTTCGGATGTGCTGTTCTCTCGCCTGCAGCGTCAGGACGAACGCTCGTTTCCCGTCCAGGTCGGTTGTCTGCCCGACAATTCTGCCCGGCAGCCTGCGCGACATCTCCGAAGTGGCGGTCATGAAGCCAAGGTAAGGCCCCCCAAAGGCAAGCGGCATCCCGAGCGGTTGGGCCTCGCCGACTGCGACGTCGGCCCCGCACTCGGCGGGCGTCCTCAATATCGCCGCCGCGATCGGGTTTACCCCCATAACGAACTTCGCGCCGCGCGAGTGAGCGACCTCGCCGAGTTTCGCTGCGTCCTCGATCAGCCCGAAGTAGTTCGGCTGCTGCATGAAAAAGCAGGCTGACGATTCGTCCAACATGGACGCCAGCTTGTCCGCGTCAGTAACGCCGTTTTTCGCAGGGACCACCGTCAACGTCGCGTTCGCGGCGCAGCAGTACGTGCCTATGACGCGGATCACAGCCGGGTTTACGGACTCCGAGACGAAAACTGCCTGCCGCTTCCTGTCGCGGCACATACCGACGGCCTCCGCCGCGGCTGAGGCGCCGTCATAAACGGAGGCGTTGGAGACATCGAGCCCCGTCAGCTCGCACATCATTGTCTGGAACTCGAAAATGGACTGCAGAATTCCCTGGCTGATCTCGGCCTGATAGGGGGTGTAGGCCGTGATGAACTCCTCGCGCGACATAATCTGTTTCACCAGTGCCGGGATGTAGTGGTTATACGCGCCGGCGCCCCTGAAAATGGACCTAAAAATCCTGTTCTTCCTCGAAATCGTCTCGGCCTTTTCCCGAACCTCGAACTCGGAAAGGCCTTCCGGGATATCGAGTCCCTTTATTTTGAGCGAATCCGGCACAGATGAAAAGAGGTCGTCGAAGGTCTTGAAGCCCGCTTCCGCGAGCATCTCCATCTGCTCGGCTTCGGTCGACGGAACGTAGTACCCCATCCTTACCCCTCCTTTTCACAAAAAACCTCGTACTCCTTCGCGCTCAAAAGCTCGACGTGGTCCGATATGTCGCTCACCTCCACGAGCCACGTCCCGTACGGGTCGGAGTTCACCAGCTCCGGTTTGTCGGCGGCGTCTGAGTTGACGGCCATTACAACGCCGGAGAGCGGGCTTACTACATCCGACACTGCCTTCACGGACTCCACGTCCGCGATCCTCTCCTCCTTCACGGCGTCCTCTCCCACCTCCGGAAGGTTGATGAAGACGATGTCCCCAAGCTCGTGCTGAGCGAAATCAGTGATACCGATCCTCGCGGTTCTGCCGCCCATGTCGCGCACCCACTCGTGAGTTTTGGAATACGAAAGATCCAGTGGAAAATTCATGGCTGTTCCTCCTTTGTTTTTAATAAAAATATGTCATCTGGCTCTTTTATAGAACGGCAGCCGCACTATCTCAGCCGCTATCCTGCGGCCGCGCGCTTCCACCTCCACCGTTCCACCCGCAGCGGCGTAGGGCTCGTCGATCAGGGCCATCGCTGCCGCGCGCCCAAGATAGGGACAGTACGTGCCTGATGTAGTCCTCCCTATCGCCTTTCCGTCCGCGTAAACCGTCTCGTTTTCGCGCGCTATGCCCCTGCCGGTCATCCGCAGGCCCACCCGTCTCCTCGCTGGTTTTTCCCTGCCTGCCAGGGCCTGTCTGCCGATGAAATCGCCCTTGTCCATCTTTACGCCAAACGCGAGACCCGCCTCGAATGGCGTGATTTCGTCGTTCATCTCGTGGCCGTAAAGCGGCATTCCAGCCTCCAGCCGGAGCGTGTCGCGAGCGCCGAGCCCCGCAGGCACAAGCCCGAGGTCTCTCCCCGCTTCGAGCAGCTTCCTCCAGAGTTCCGGCGCGTCAGAGTCAGGCATGTACAGCTCGTAGCCCTTTTCACCCGTGTACCCGGTCTGTGATACGAGACACTTTACACCGCCCACGTCCACGCCGTCGATGAACGTGTAGTACTTCTCCGGGATCCGCGACTCGTCGGCAAGCCTGCGGAGTATCCCGTCCGACGCCGGCCCCTGCAGGGCTATCTGCGCTATGCCGTCCGAAATGTCCTCCATCGCTGCGCCGCCCCGCAGGCGCTCCATCATCCAGGAGACGTCCTTCTCCCTATTAGCGGCGTTCACCACGAGCATATACTTCTCCCCGCCAAAGCGATAGACCACGAGGTCGTCCACTATGCCCCCCGCGTCGTTGCACATCAGCGTGTAGCGGACCCTTCCGTCGGGCATGTCACGAAAGTCGTTCGACAGAAGCCTTTGAAGATTCGCGAGCGCGTCTCGGCCGGTGAACATCACCTCCCCCATGTGAGAAACGTCGAAGAGCCCGGCCCTTGCGCGAACCGCCATGTGCTCCGCAATTACCCCCGAATATTGGACCGGGAGCAGATATCCCGCGAACGGGACAAGCTTCCCGCCGAGTTCGAGGTGACAGCCGTAAAGCGAGGTACGCTTCTCCTCTCCCCCTGAACCGATATGATCCCCCATCCTCATCCCTCTTTCCGGATTTATTTTCCCAAAAAAAACAGGGACGCGCGCAACTGCCAACGCATCCCTGTTTTTTGGCCTGAAAGATTCTCCGCTTTTCGCGGATTGCCTCTTCGGCGCCGCGTTTAAATGCGGCTTTCCAGAGTCTCGTCCGATACCGGTCCTTTTGCCTGAGAGTTTTCGCGAATCCCCTTCGGCGTCGCTCGCGCGATCTCTCCCG
>JAISQP010000040.1 GCA_031274115.1 Synergistaceae bacterium | reverse complement strand
ACAACCTGCGTCTTTTTCTGGGGCGGGTTATCGGCCGCGAGGCGTCGCCCGCGGAGTCCAGGATAATAGAGATGCTTGGCGACGGGCGTCTTGTGTCGTACTTCGACGAATACGCTAAGATTTCAAACGAACGCGACCCTTTTCTGCTCAGCCTGCTGAAGTTTATGGAGAAAAAAACGATCGCGGAGCAGTGGAGTTTCTTGGACGCCTTATCTGTCCCGGACGCCTATCTCTGGCCGGAGGATGCTCCGCGCGAGAGCGAGGGCGAGAGGCTTGACGCGCTGACGCGCATGTGCGCCCTCCCGTTAAAGCTTGAAACTTTTGAAGAGCTTACCGGCGCCTTCGTCCTGCCGGCGGAAGTTTTATCCTCGCTGCGATCGGTATCGAACTTCGCCTCTGGCGTGGAGCAGATTGGGCTTTTGAGGGACAGAGGTTTGCTCCTCCCCAGGGCTGCTGAGAAAAACAGCGTCTCATACGAAAATTTGAGCCTTGACGAGTATATCTTCGCGGTGCGGCTGCATCACCTGGGGCATACCTCAGTGATGCTCGAAAAGTTAGGCGTCCTGGAGAGAGAGTTTCAGTCGCTTACCCCGCCAAGGGACTACGAGCAGTCCATGATGTACTTTAACACCGTGGATCGTTTGAAAGGGCTGAAGGATAAGAAGATTGACACGGCCGATCTGTTCTTCGTCATGCGCGCAGCTAATTTGTTCGAGAAACGCCAAAAGATTAGCGGCAGGCGAGTCCAAAAGTATGGCGTGGCAAGCGTTGGCGGTGGGCTGCTCTTCTGGCTCATTCGTTTTGTCTCCGGGGGCGCCAGCAATTTGTTCTTCGGGCTTGCCGTGTTTTTTATCCTGGCGCTCTGGGGCTTCTATTATCTTGTCTTCGCGGAACGCAGGTACGACGTCAGTCCGGGGCTGGAAGATTCGCTCGTTTACGCGGGAATCCCCGCTTCCTTGGCGATCCTGAATGCCCTGGTCCCTTTTTCTCTGTTGGTTGGCGCTTTATGCGGGTTCTCCGTGAGCTACGTTAAAGACCGGTACTATCTCTCCAAAAACAGAGCGGACATCTTCGACGCATGCGCCTCGTATTCGACTTCAGAGACAGGAGGCGGCGCGGTTGGCGCAGGATCCTAACGTCACGCGAAGGGAGATTCCAGCGGAGTTCGTCACGACGCGAGAGAGCGGAGAAGGCCTATCAGCGATCTGTCCGTGCGGCGCGCCTTATCAGGAAACGCGTCGAGAATCATGGATGAATGTCGCGAATACTTCGTGTCGAAAAAAATTTAAGGAACGGTGATTTTCGTTGAGCGTTGTGGCTGTAGCTGTGGTTGTCGGGTATTCCGGGTTTAGTTTGACGCAGGCGCTGCTCATAGCCGCGGGAATGGCCGCAGGCACTGTCGCGGCGAACTCCCTGCTCGATAAGGCGATGAGCCGCGGCGAGACCAAAGAGATAATGAGGAGAAATATGCGGGACGATATCGCCTCGGAGCTCAGACGCGTGCAAAGGGCGAGCGGCGAAGGTCCGTGGGAGGAGATCGGGGACAAACTCGGCAAGCTCAAGGGCTCAATCGATGAGCGGTTCGAGAGCAAAGAGGGCGCGACGGAGGCTCTCCTTGAGCTGAACTCCATACGCCAGGAAATCCGGGAGGCCGAACTGGATTCTTCACAATGCGCCTTCCGGGCGAAGTCAGCCCGAAGGCTGTTAGGCGAACTTCGCGCCGCGGGAATAGCCACTTACGAGAGAGAGCTTGCCAGGCTGGACGACGAGATCGAAAGGGCGGCGGTTTTGCCGCTCGAAGAGCGTATGCTGGCGTTGCACGCGGTTATCGAACAGCTTCGGGAGATGGACAGGCACAAGGAACTCGCGTCAGAGGTCGATATCAGCTCGCTGCGCGAAAATCGCGGCGTCCGCTCCACTTCCGGCAAAGCGGCCGCGTCCGACGGCGATATGGAGCGCAGGCGCATTGCCTCTGAGATTCGAGACTGGGCCGACCGCATCTCGCAGATGGACAAATCAGAGGGGGAAAAGCTTCGGCCGCTGATTGAGGGCCTGAGCGCCGGCACAAAGTTCCCGGATCGCCTCGCCCTGATTCGCCGCCAACTGCGCGGCGCCTGGGGGGCTTTGCGCGAGAAGGCCGCTTCCACGGCATTTTTTAGGGAAACCCTCGAAGAGCTGATGAAAACGCTGAGCGTCTCGCCAGGCGCGCTTGAATCGGCGGAGGGCGCGCGGCTCGTTCGCAGGTACGAGGCGCTTTGCGGGGGCGACATGGACAAAGAGGCAAAATTTATCGACCGGGTCGAATTTATGGAGCTTTATGAGGATATCGCCAAGTTTGCGTATACGCGCGACGAGGACGGCGCCGACGCGTTCTTTGTCCGCAAGGTAGAGAAGACGCTCGCTGAAATGGGGTACGAGCTGGTGTCGGACGAACTGGATTGGTCGGAGGGAGGCGGGCTCGCTGCGCTGCGCCCCGACGAGGCGCGCTATCTGGAGTCCCCTTACGACGGGTATAGGGCGATGCTGAAGGTTGGCTCGAACGGCGCCGTCACGACGAGGCTCGTGCGCCTGGAGGCGGGGGATGGAGAAACCTTACGCGGGGCTGATCAGGATGTGAAGGACCGTGAAGCCGGGGAGAAATTTTGCCGGGACCTCGACTGTTTCCTCGAAAGGATGAAGGAGTCGGGATTACCGCTTGACGTCACGCTCCGCAAGGAGCCTGGGGAAGCTGAGGTGTTGGCGGTCGCCGGCAAGAGCAAGGGGAAGGCTGATAAGGAAAGGCGCGGCAAGCGCGCAAGCGGTGCTCGGCTGAAGGAAAACGCGCTTCGGGGGCAGGGAGACGCGCCAAGATGAACGGGACGCCCGATTACAAGCCTAAGTGGGCTCGCGAGATCGAGCGGTTTCTGGCGATAAAATCCCAGTTTCTGATCTACGGCAACGTGAACGACGTATACCCGGCG
>JAISQP010000213.1 GCA_031274115.1 Synergistaceae bacterium | reverse complement strand
GAATACTACGTTTCCATTCCTCTTCCGTGGTTCCTTTGCCATAGATTCTAATACTTCTTTTAGATCTGTGACTTCTTCCATAGAATCCATGGTTTTCACAGGCAAACACCTCCTATCTCTTCGTCTGTGATTCAAGTATTCTTCCATAAGATTGCGTATGTACAAAGTGTGGAATATGCTGATTTTTTGCTAAGTAATCATTATGAAAAAATATTTTTCTGTATTGCTCGAATATTTTTGATGTTTTATTATGTCTTTGCCTATTTTTTATATATAAATAAAAGATTTTCTATTGACGCTTCGCTTACTTTCGCCGGAAAGAAACAGGATAATTAGACGATAAATTGAAGTAAAATGACTAATATGCGTTATTATTTGCCGAGTTCCGGAGTGCCGTAAAAACGCTTATTCCGGCCCCAAATGTTTGCGAATGTCGTGGAGGCGGATTTCTTTGCCTTGCGCGCCCCGCGTATATATAATATTGAATCGAAGGGGGGAGTCGCCGATGACGACAACTCGAAAGCGCGTATGACCTCCACGCCTCAGTCCAGAGAAAAACTGCTGCGCGCACTGACGCGTCTGCCGAGCGTCACGGGTTCCCTGGAGGAGAACGACGCGGCGCTCTTTATTCGAGATTATTTAATGGAGTTCGATTACTATAAAAAGAACCCGTCTCATATATTCATGTTCCCGACACCGTCCGAAAGCGGCGGAGCTGGGCCATTGTACGCTGTTTTCGCGCTCATGAAGGCGGAACGCCGCACCGCGAAAACAGTTGTCCTCCTGGCTCACTACGATGTCGTGGGAGTGGAGGTTTACGGACGGCTGGCGCCTTACGCTTTTGACCCTGACGAGCTTGCGGCGAGGCTCGCTTTCGAGGACCTGCCGCGGCTCGCGGCCGATGACTTGAAGTCCGGCTGGCTCTTCGGGCGCGGCGTGATGGACATGAAGTGCGGACTCGCGCTGGAGATGGAGCTTTTGAGGGACTTCAGCGAAGACAGGCGGCTCTTCGACGTCAATTTACTTTTGCTTGCCGTTGGCGACGAGGAAAACGCGAGCTGCGGCGCGAGAGGCGCGGCCCGTTTTCTTGCGGAGTTGAAGGCGTCGGGGTTGGAGTTTTTAGCCTGCGTGAATACCGAACCCTCGGAGCCCGGTCTGCCGGGCGCCGAGGGTCAGCTTGTCTTCGTCGGGACGCTTGGGAAACTGATGCCTTTCTTTTACTGCCGGGGCGTGGATTCCCATGTGGGCGGATATTATCGCGGTTTTTCGGCGGCGCTGCTCTCCTCGCGAATCGTCTGGCTCGCGGAGGCGGCGCCCGAACTGGCCGATCCGAAGGGAGACTACTGCCAGGCGTCATGGACGTGTCTCGGGCACAAAATTCTGTCGGACGGTTATTCCGTCACGGTCCCCGCCAGGTCTGCGGCGTATTTCAACTGTTTTGTCGCGAACAAGACGCCGTCCAATATCATGGAGGAGATGAGAAAAATCGCCTCCGAGGCCGCTGAATCCTCCGCCGATAAGCTTGCGGGATCTCGTTCGGCACTGGCGGCGATGGGGTACCAGGCTGGAATGAACGACAAATTGAACGTCAAGGTCGTATCGTTCGAGGAGATATCCAAAGCGGCGGCGGAATCCCTCGAGGGCGGTCGGGAGGCGCTCGACCGCCATACGGCGGAGTTCCTGAGCCGTCGTCCGCAAGAGGATATTCGGGACGCTGGGATCGCTGTTCTGGAGGAGTTCCTGCGAATCTCGCCAATCGCTCCTCCCTTCATAGCGGTAGGGTTCCTGCCGCCGTACAACCCTCCCCGGACTAGCCTGGACGGCTCACGGAGGTCCGGCGTCGTCGTCAGGGCCGCCGAATCGATAATTTCTAAGGCGAGAGAGCGTTTCGGCGTGAGTATGGAGATGGCGGAGTTCTTCGGTGGGCTCTGTGATCTCAGTTTCATGGGCTATTCAGGAAAGCCCGGGGACGCGTCGAAATTTACGGCGAACTGTCCGGGCGGGAATCTTCTTTTCGATATACCTTTCGACGAAATGTCCGCGATAGACATGCCTGTGATGAACCTGGGCCCATTTGGAAGGGATGCTCATAAAATGACCGAGAGACTTGAAAAAAAATACTCGCTTGAAATTTTGCCGGAGCTCATTAAATTCGCGGTGAGCGCTATATCCGGGGAACACGACAGACTGGGCGAACAGTCGGGGTTTTTAAAATGAGGGAGATAGAGGCGTCTTCTATCGCGTCAGCGGTTGCCAGGCTCTGCATAGACGCGAACTACAGCATAAGCGGAGATATAAAACGCGCGTTCGAGAGGGCCCGGACCGAAGAGGAGACGGAGCTGGCGCGGGACGTTATCAGCGACTTGCTCGAAAACGCCGCGATCGCCGGCGAAGGAGCTCTGCCGCTCTGTCAGGACACTGGAATGGCTGTAGTGTTCGTGGATCTGGGGCAGGATGTCCGAGTGACGGGCGGTTTTCTCTCGGACGCCGTCAACGAGGGCGTCAGGCGCGGTTACGAGGAGGGCTATCTCCGCAAGTCCGTGGTGGCTGACCCGATTCGGAGGGTAAACACAAACGACAATACTCCGGCTGTCATACACTACGATATCACGCGCGGCGGCTCGCTCGTGATAACCGTCGCGCCAAAGGGCTTCGGCAGCGAAAATATGAGCGCGCTCGCCATGCTGAAGCCATCTCAAGGGATCGAGGGAGTGAAAAAATTTATAATCGAGACCGTGAAGGCGGCCGGCCCGAATCCCTGCCCTCCCGTCATCGTTGGGGTAGGGGTCGGAGGCGTGATGGAACAGGCGTGCCTCATGGCCAAGAGAGCGCTTTTGCGCCCCCTTGGAGAGCCCAACCCCGACGCCTTCTGGGACGGAGTCGAAAGAGAGCTTCTGGATTCGATAAACAGGCTTGACATAGGGCCGGCCGGTTTCGGAGGAAGGACTACCGCCCTTGGCGTCCATATACGCGTTGGCGCGACCCACATAGCCGGGCTCCCTGTGGCCGTCAATATCGGCTGTCACGCCACGAGACACGCGAGCGTGATTTTATAGAGCGTTTGTGGGCGATAAAGGAGCTGCGAAGCCTTTGAAGATTGTAAAAAAAATTTACACCCCGCTTTCGGACGAGACGATCTCGGCGTTGAGAGTTGGCGAAAAGGTCAGAATAACCGGCGTCGTGTACACCGCCCGCGACGCGGCGCATAAGCGCGTTATCGAGATGATCGGGAGGGGAGAGACGCCGCCATTCGAGTTCTCCGGGCAGATAGTCTACTACGCCGGCCCCAGCCCCGCCAGACCCGGCCAGGCAATCGGCGCGATAGGGCCGACTACGAGCGGGCGGATGGACGCCTACTCTCCCGCGCTGATAAAGCTAGGGTTGAAGGCGATGATAGGCAAGGGTCTCCGGAACGGCGAGGTGAAACGCGCCATCACTGAACACCGCGGGGTATACTTTGCGGCGATAGGAGGCGCAGCGGCGCTCATCTCCCGCAGCGTCAGAAAAGCCGAACTGGTCGCCTTTCCCGATCTCGGAGCGGAGGCCATAAGAAGGCTGGAGGTCGGGGATTTTCCGGCGATCGTCGCCATAGACTCATTTGGCGCTGACATCTATGAACGCGGAAATGAGTAATTTTCTGTACATATCGCCGTATAGTGAGTATTATTCTGATTGGGCCTCTAACGGCAAAATCGGCCTTCTTGGATCGGAGGGATATAGCTGAACAGGGACAACGGGCTTTTTCATATAATCAGTCATACCGATCTTGACGGCGTTGCGGCGGCGGCGGTGGCGTGGCACGCTCGTCATTTTACGGGAAACCCCATCAGGATCTCGCTCGTCGGATATGGCGAGGTCGATAATCTGATCCTCGAGACTATGAGAAGCGGAGCTGAAATGGCGGTGCTCGACCTTTCGCCTCAGTTTCAGGCCACGGTGGACGAGATCGACCGGACTTTCGAGTCCGGCGGCGCTCCATTTATATTTGACCATCACAAGAGCTCTTTCGAAAAATATGAAAACCGTCCGTGGATCGAGGCCGACATGGACAACTGCGGCGCGGGCGTGTATTGGAACTGGCTCTTTGCAGGCAACGCCGGCGAGGAGACTCTGCGGCGCATAGAGCCGCTTCGCGCGATAGTGCGGATAGCGAACGACAGAGATCTCTGGATAAACGAGGACCCCGACGGCCGGCTCTGGCAGGCGATGGTCACTCTGTGCGGAGAGTGGGGCGCGCTGGCTCGCCTTATCTCGAACCCGGACGCCCGTTTCACCGAGAGCGAGCGGGCCGCCGTGACTGCATTTGTCATACGGCAGGAGGAGCGGTTCGTGCGGGCAAAGGATCACCTCATACGCGAGCGCGTCGATGGCGGGAACGATCTCGTCTTTCTCGGCGACGGCCATCTCGAATTCGGGGACACGTCCGACTTCTGCGGAATGATTCTCGACAGGCGCGACGACGGGAGCGCGGGAGAGCCTCCGCCGTCCCTCGTCGCTCTCGCGTACCGAAAACCGGGCGGAGGGTGGGCTGTTTCTCTGCGGAGCAGACACGGCCTCTCCGGAAAAATCGTATCGCTGCTGAAGGACGGGCGCAAAATTCGCGGAGGAGGCCACGGAGACGCCGCCGCTCTTTATTTCCCGAACAATTACGATGAGAACGGGATCAGGGAGAGCATAAGAGCCGCTCTCGCGGCGGGGCGCGAAAGCTCCTCCGGCATGGGGGTCACTATCGGCGACCTTTTTAAAGGAGCGGTCTGATGGGGTACAGGATAGCGATTTTCTACGCGTCCGTTGGAACCGGGCATAAGTCGGCGGCTGAAGCTCTGAAGGAGTGGTGCGAGATTGAGTACCCGGGATCGGAGGTGTTCTGTAAAGACGTGCTGGAGTATGTCCCGAGATGGATCCGATGGAGCGTGACGGCTTCCTACCTTGCGATGGCGAGGAGTTCCCCGTGGCTCTGGTCCCGCTTCTACAGGAGCACTGACCGCACGTCGGGAAGAGGTCTTTTTGCCGCCTTTCTGGGAGACATTCACAGAAGCGTTGGCCGGGCATATATCAAACACCTCGTCAGGGACATCGAGGACTTCGCCCCCGAAGCGATACTCGCCACGCACTTCTTCGGCATGTCGGTCCTGCTCGAAAAATGGGACAGAATCGCGCCTGTATTCTTCGTGAACACTGATTACCTGAGCCACAAACTGCAAAGAGATCCCGGATTTGACGGCTGGTTCGTCGGCAGCGGAGAGTCCGCGCGGCAGTACAGGGCGGATAACGTCCCGACATCGGAGCTGACGGTCAAGGATTTCGGCATCCCGATATCGAGAAGATACGCCTTTCCGCCGAGTCGAAGCGAGGCCAGACAAAAGCTCGGCGTCGACGAGGACGTCGTTATGGTCCTTCTGGCCGGAGGCGGCATAGGGGCCGGCGCCCTCGGGGAAGCCGCTGATTCCATGCTGGAATACACCGACTGGCGAGTGGAGATTGTATGCGGTTCGAATAAAAAAATGGGGGAGTCGCTGCAGGACAAATATTTCCCGTTTAAGCACATTAACGTTCACGGTTTTATCGACGACATCATCGACTACTATGCCGCGAGCGATGTCGTCGCGCTGAAGCCCGGAGGTCTCACGTCCGCCGAGGCGGCGGCGATGGGGCTCGCGATGCTACTGCTGGATCCTCTTCCCGGACAGGAACAGCATAATTGCGAGTATCTCCTTCAGCATGGGGCGGCCATTCGGATATTCGAGA
>JAISQP010000141.1 GCA_031274115.1 Synergistaceae bacterium | reverse complement strand
ATTTCGGCCACAAGCCCGGTGACGCTCGCCATGGCCCAGGAGTACGTTCCGGAGTCGCGAAGCACGGCCAGCTCGCTCGTAATGGGCATCTCGTGGGGCGTCGCGAATATGGTCGCGTCCCCAATCGGAGCGCTTGGCGACAGAATAGGCCTGGAGCGCGCCCTATGCCTGGTCGCCCTGTCCCCACTCCTCGTAGTGGCGACAATGCTCTCCGGCGATATCCTAAAGCGCCTGCGAACGCCAAGAAGCTGAGGAAGTCTGGTACATTGGCATGGTCGTATATTTTAGATTATGAGAACGGGCTAAATCCGCAATCTTGAGAATCTGCCGTTCTAGGTCAAAAAGACACGCCGGCGAGCTGTGATACTCGCCTCATGCTGGCGCGCACGCCGGGCGTTCTGTAGGGGCGCCCGACTGAGTCGATCTTGCCTCTCGCGACGTCGCCTGGAACGGTTTTTATGTAGTAATGCTGCTCGAAGCCCTCGTCGACCGATATTACGGAGATGAGAGCGGTTCCGTCGTTGGCGAAGAACAGCTCGCGGAATATTACTGTGTAGTCGCGGCCTCTGATAGTCTCTCCTTTTATCGGCGACAGCCTTTTCCTGAGTTCCTCGGCGCTTTTCGCGGGCGCCGCGCGGACTTCGCTCATGGCGTCCTCGCTTTCTGTTCGCATGATCTGTTCATCCCGTACCTTTCTCGCTGTCACAGTGAACGTGTCCCTGCCCATTTCGCGCCACTTGCGCTCGTACTTCGTCATATATCCGCGCTCTGGGTTGCGGATCGCGGGCCCTGTCTCGAAGCGGCCGTCGGAGGCGAAGGCCTCCCGAGTCTCCAGCGCGTACCATTCTACGTCAGTTGCGAGCGTAAAGCTCCCCCCTACGCGAAGGCCCCCGCAAATCAGGCCTGGGAACCGAGGGCTCGCCACCCTGCGCTCCGCGTGTTTTTTCTTCGGCCAGGGGCACGGAAAGTTCATGAACGCCTCTGAGATGGCGCCGGGCTCGAAAGCGTGCGGAATGAGGCCTCTGGCGTCGCCGTGGAGAATGCGGATGTTCCCGATTCCGAAGGCGAGCGCCCTCCTCGCGGCTTTGGCGATGCACCACTGAGAGGTCTCTATGCCGACTGCCAGGGCGTCGGGCCGCGAACGAGCCGTGTGAAGGAGGTACTCCCCGTTGCCGAAGCCTATCTCGACCAGTATCGTTCCGTCAGATCGCGAAAGGCGCCCCTCTTGAGGACGCCGTAAAATATCAGAAAAATTCCAGTACATCAGAAGCGCTCACGCGGGTTGCCCTTAGAGACCGTCAGAGAAGATACTTGCGCAGTTTGTCCATGACGGAGTCGATGTCGAGAGGTTTCCCAATGTGTTCGTTCATGCCGGACGCGATACACCTGTCCACGTCCTCGCGAAAGACGTTCGCGGTCATTGCTATTATGGGCACTGTCTTAGCCTGCGGGCTGTCGAGCTCCCGGATGGAGCGGGTCGCCTCGTAACCGTCCATCACCGGCATTTGAATATCCATGAATATCATCTCGTATCGCCCGGGGTCGGATTTGAACAGTTCGAGGGCCTCCAGCCCGGACCCCGCGCAGTCTATCTCGAGTTCCGTGGGCTCCAGCAGCTCCAGCACTATCTCTCTGTTTATCTCGATGTCCTCGGCCAATATGACGCGGTGTCCCGCGAAACAGCCCTTGACGCTGTTCGCTTTGTTTTCAGCGGCTACGCTCTCCGCCTCATTCTCCTCCGGGCCCAGGCAGTCGTTTATGCAATCCGCTATCGAGAGCGAGAAGAGCGGCTTCTGCATAAACCTGTAGACTCCGGCTTTGTTGGCCTCTTTCTCTATCGCGTCCCACTCCGCCGCGGAGATCATTATGACGACGGATTTCCCTTCTTTATAGCGGTTGATCTGCTTCGACAGCTCGATGCCGTTCATGCCCGGCAATTTCCAATCGACGAAGTACACGTCGTACGGGCCGCTCCTCTCGATCATCATGCAGGCTTCTTCGGCGTCGGAGGCGATGTCGCAGTTAAGCTTCAGCCTGTGGGCTATCTCCTTGAAATATTCGCGGACGTCGCTCGAGTCGTCGACCAGAAGCAGCCGCATGTTCGTCCAGTTGACGCCGGGGTTCAGCAGACTCTCACGCCTCTGCGGGGCGCCTTTGAGAACCCGGATCTTGAAGGTGAAGCTCGAACCCTCTCCGGGTACGGAGTCAATCCATATCGTCCCGTCCATCATCTCGATAATGCGTTTCGATATGGCGAGCCCCAGGCCGGCGCCGCCGAACTTCCTCGATATGCCGTCGTCCGCCTGAACGAACGAGTGGAAGAGCCTCGTCTTTTGCTCCGCCGTTATCCCGATGCCGGTGTCTTTGACCTCCACCTGTATTGTGCAGATGCCCTCGTGTTCTCCGGCGAATTTTGCGCAGAGGCTGATCGACCCCTCTTCCGGCGTGAATTTTACGGCGTTCGAAAGAAGGTTCGTTATAACCTGGCTCAACCTCTGTTCGTCGCAGACTATGGTCTCCGGAATGCGCTCGTCTATTCTGACGTTGAAGTTCTGCCTTTTTTCCTCCACCCGGAAGTTGATGACGTTCACAGCCTTCATCAGCATCTTTTCGAAGTTGAACTCCGTGAAGGACAGCTCGAACTTATCCGCTTCTATCTTGGACATGTCGAGGATATCGTTGATGACTCCCAGGAGGTGCGTCGACGCGTCGTCGATCTTCGCCAGGCAGTAATCCTTCTTCGCTATGTCCGGCGAGCTTCTCGCTACGTTCGTCATGCCGATGATCGCGTTCATCGGAGTCCTCATCTCGTGAGACATGTTGGCCAGAAAGTCCGACTTCGCGGTGCTGGCGCGCTCCGCCTGTTCCTTGGCCCGCTGAAACTCGGTGATGTCGTGGAAGTATAATATCACGCCCTCCACGGCGCCCGTCACGTCGGTCATGGGGGTGAACCGTATCAGATAGTTCCGCGGCCTGCCGGCGCCCTCGAGATCGGCGGTCTCCTGAAGCCGTATCGTTGTCTTTTCGCTCATCGACTCCAGAAAGGCCTCGTGTATTTTGTCAGCCCACCCTGGGACGGAGAATCTGTCGAAAACTTCCTTGTAAAATTTCCCATCTATTTCTTCGAAGCCGGCGACGCGGATTTTTTCCAGAAAAACATCCGTGCAGAAGGCAAACTTGCCCTCCTGATTCAGCAAAATAATGACGTCGGGGCTGTTTTCGAGCAGCAGCCGCGCGTATTTTTCCAGACTGGCCCCGTTCTCCT
>JAISQP010000109.1 GCA_031274115.1 Synergistaceae bacterium | reverse complement strand
CGCGGAGTGGAAGGGCCCCGGCGCCTCGCCGATTAAAATAGCCGTAATCTCAGACCTGCACTTGGGCAGGTTCGTCGGACCCGGACATCTCAAAAGGGTAGCCGACCTCGTGAACTCCCGAAGCCCCGACATAGTCCTCATCGCCGGCGACACGATCGACGACGCGGGCTTTCTCAAGAACAAACGGCGAAAAGAGATGACCGCGTCTATCTTCGAATCGTTGAAGCCAAGGCTTGGAGTATGGGCCGTTCCCGGTAATCACGATTATTACGCCGGCATCGAAGACAGCGTCAGCTTCCTGCAAAGCTGCGACGTGAAGGTCCTCTCCGACGAATGGGCCGCGCCGGGATGGGAGATGCTCCTGATAGGCCGGGACGACCCTGCGGGAGGAAGGTACGGACGCGAGCGGACCAGCCTCCGCTCCATCATTTCGAACGCGAAGACGACCCTTGGCCCTGCCGCCGAACACCTTCCCATAGTAGTGCTGGACCATCAGCCGCACAACCTTGAAGAATCGCGCTCCGAAGGGGTCGCGCTGCAGATTTCAGGCCACACGCACAGGGGTCAGCTCTTCCCCGTCAACTTCATAGTCGCGTGGTTATTCGAGAAACACTACGGACCTTATAAAAAAGGCGACACGAATTATTATATATCAAGCGGAGCGGGAACCTGGGGGCCGCCCATTCGCACAATAGGCAGACCGGAAGTCGTATTCGTGAGCCTTTACGCGAGATAAAGCGATCCACGGCAAAGGACCATAAGGATAACGTTTTAAACATCGAGCGATTCTTCGGGCAAAGACAGCGCCGATAGTTGGGATAGTTGGGAACCTGAAGGATAACGATTAAAACACTGAATGTTTCTTCGAGTTCTGCTGATATAATACCTGGCGAGGGGGGGATTGAAAGCGTTGAATAAATTAACCGAGACCGTCACGCAAAAGCTTTTTGATATGGCGAAATCCGAAACGCCAAAGCCGGGGCTGAAGCTCGGGCTATTCGGCATGGACAAGCTCAACTTCCTGGACATACCTCACGACAAACTCCTGAAGCTTG
The DNA here is from genome assembly GCA_031274115.1 of Synergistaceae bacterium. The sequence continues at coordinate 1,880 of JAISQP010000109.1, read as the reverse complement.
CCGAGGAGATCGGGGCGCCGCAGCATGAACTGGCGGTCGAGCTTTGGAATAACGGCAGTTACGAGGCCAAATTGCTTTCATGCATGTTCTGCGAGCCGTCAAAAGTTACGAAAGATCAGGCGGACACGCTGGCGCGCGGCGTCAACTCGTGGATAATCTGCGAATACTGCTGTTCGAAGCTGTTGTGGAAACTGCCGTTCGCTATGAAGAAATCGCTGGAGTGGGCGGACTCAGGCGACGATACCCTATCATGTGTAGGATTCAGCCTGATGGCTGCCCTGGCCGCAAACCTACCGCCGAGCGCCGCCAATGAACTCGGTTTTTTCGACAACGCCCTCTTTTACGCTCGCAAACACGCCTCCGACGCAAACCTGGATGTCAGGAGAGCCATCACGTCGGCGCTTCATCAGATAGGCAAGAGGAACAGGGACTGGCACGAAGCCGCCATAGAGACAGCCGAGGAGATCGGCGCCCAACCGTGCGAGGCCGCGAGGTGGGTCGCGACGCAATCACTTGGAGAACTCAAGAGCACTAAGTTCAAGAATCACCTCAAGGGGGAATAGGAACAGAAACATGAAGAAAAAAAATATCCGGCGAAGACAAGGCGTCTTTGCGATCCTTATCCTCTCCGCGGCCCTTTTCATCTCCTCGCCTACCGGAGCTTGTCTGGCGGCTGACGACGACCCTTCAATGAGGGCCGTGCCTGTAGAACGCCAGACGACGCAAGGCTCGACGAACAGAACCCCTCACTTCGCCCTGATAAAGGAACACGCGGACCCTGGAATACCGCCCGACGTCTGGGTTCCAGGCGAATTGCTGACGCAGATGAACGTTCCGATCAAGCTGAACGCGGTCAAGACTTCGTTCACCCTTCGCGGCATCAAACCGTCGGAGACGCTCGGCGCGCCGGTTCTCAAGACGCTCTCTCCCAACGTGATAGACCTCGAGTTCAAGGCAAGGAGCGAGGACAACCGCCAATACTTCAATTTGAGCGGACTGGAGAGGATAACCGGCGTCTCTTACTCCCTCTCCCAGGACGGCGTCCTGATAGTCGGGGCCTCCGCGGCAATGACGTCCTACCCTGAGATCAAATGGGAGAAATACGCCCTTCCGGAGCTGGAAAAGCCATTCAACCTCGTTTGGGACCATGTGTTGGGGGATAACGCGGACTTGTCCGAGGAGGACGCTCTGCCCAGCGTGAGCGTAATATCGCCGACGTGGTTTTCCCTGCTGGACGAGACCGGGCGCACGAGCAACAGAGGCGACGTCTCATACGCCGCCGCCGCCCACGCGAAGGGCTACCGCGTGTGGGGACTCGTCTCCAACGGCTTCAAGAGGGGAATGACGAGCAAGTTTCTCGCGGATAAAAAAGCGCAGGACCTCTTCATAGCGAATATGCTGTCGTACGCCGCGATCTACGGGCTGGACGGCATAAACATAGACTTCGAAAGCGTGCATAACGACGACGCGTCGCGCCTGACCGAGTTCGTAAGGCGCTTTGCCGCCGCCGGGAGAACGATGGGGCTCGCCTTTTCGATGGACGTCATGATACCGACGAAGTGGTCTCTCTGCTATCAGCGCAAGGCCCTCTCGGAGATCGTAGATTATATCGCTGTCATGACCTACGACGAGCACTGGAGGACATCCCCGAAAGCCGGCTCCACGGCGTCCCTCCCATGGGTGGGCGCGGCTCTCGACGGAACTCTCGCGCAGGTCCCCGCCGACAAATTGCTCATGGGAATCCCGTTTTACACCAGGGAATGGCGGGAGACCCGCGGGAAGAACGGCAAGACGTCACTGAAGTCGCTGGCCCTGTCGATGGCCTCCGTGGACGAGAGAATCGCGTCGAGCGGGGCTCAGAAGAAGTGGCTCGAACCGGA
>JAISQP010000065.1 GCA_031274115.1 Synergistaceae bacterium | reverse complement strand
TCGAGAACTTCGAAACCTTGTCGAACGGCGTGCCGGATATCCCGTGCTGCGCGATGGAGACGCCGTAGGGCGCGATCGCGTCCGCAATCTCCTTTGTCCTGTCGAGGTCGATGCCCTCTATCACCCCGGCCGACGCGTCATACGTGCCGTGAAGGCTGCCGTTCGATATGGCGAGATAGTCCGGAAAAACTCCCCACGCGTTGAGCCCTCCGATGAAGTAAAGGGCCTCCTCCACCGTGGACAGCTCCCCAGCGCCTTTGATCTCCCCCACCTCGACCTCGAGCCCGAGGGCCGGCGGGAGCCACGCGCCGAGATCACGGGTCGCGGCGAGGTTGGCGTAATCGTCCAGATGGGAAGCGTCTATCGCGACCGACGTGAAACCGTTCGACACGATCTTCGTGAGATGCCCGACGCCCTTGCGAAGGTCCTCTATCCCCTTTATCGCGTAGTGATCCACGTGAAGACCGAAGACGACGCCGTGGCCCAGCTCGGCCGAGTACCTCGCCGCGTAGCCCGGTATGTTGTCGTACGTCGCGCCGCAGTAAGAACTCTCCGATTTCGCGAGTTCGATCAGCACAGGCGCGTCAAGCTCCTTCGCCGCCGCGAGGAGCCCCTTGATTATGAGAGCGTTCCTGGCGTTGCCCGCGAGGACTATCGACCCGGCCTCCTTCACGGCGCCCGCGATGTCGCGTCCGCTGACGAGGCCGACCGGCTCGTCTCCGTAAATCGCCTGCACGTTGAGCGGGCGTCTGTCCAGAAGCGCTTTATATCCTTTGCTCTCGGCGTTCATATCCGCACCCCACTTTTTTCATTCTAAACAACAGCCAACGCTGCGCGTTGAGAGTCTACCACCAAACGTTTTCAATGAACAGACCATTCAGAATGCGGCAGAATCGCGCGTTCGTCGCCATTCAAGACTCTGAACGCAAAATTTGCCATTATTTTGAGACCGTCGCCCCCGCGAAAGTGAAGGATTTTGTCAGTGATCCAGCGTATCCGCTCATGTATCAGTTCGACGAAAGCGTCATTCTCAACACAGGTCCCGGCCAGCACAACAGCGTCCACACCGCCCTTCAGGACCGCCGCCTGGGCGCAAATCTCCTGCGCGGTCTGATAAGCCATGGCGCGCAGGATCAGCCCGGAGTACACGTCGCCCGCCGCGTCGAGGCGCGAGATTTCGTTCAGGTTCTCCGTGCCGACGTAACTCTTCATTCCGCCATGCGTGTTTACCTTCTCCAGCAGGGAGTCCATCGACCACATCCCGCTGTACGCATGGCGAACGAGTTCCGCCGCCGGCAGCGCTCCGCTTTTCGTCGTCGAGAACGGACCTCGCTCGTTAGAACTGGAGAGATCGAGAACCCGTCCGTTTTTGTAGGAACAGATCATAAAATTAGTTCCAAGATACGCCACGATCAGAGACAACTCGGATAACTGCCGTCCCATCTCGTCGGAAGCCCTTATGATGGCGTCCTGCACTCTAAGGGTATAGGGCCACCTGCTGAACAAAAGATCGGGGAGCCCGGATATCCTGGACAATGGGTCCAGCTCGTCGCTCGAAATCGACACGATAGAGAAGGCTCTGGCCTTTCTGGAGCGCGAGAGCGCGTCGGCTAGCGGAGCGCCGAGGTCAATGGAGCGACCCTGACCGGCGCACTTTTTTACTATCTCCAGGAATTTGCGGTCCACGACGTAGACGCCTCCGTTGAGGCCTCTTACAACGCCGGACGGAGCGATAACCGCGTCTATCCCGCCTTCGCCGGTCTTCTCCTGCGACCCGGCGAGAAATTCCTCGACGGCGCGCAGTCTGTGGCTCCATTGCTCCGGCACGGTATCAAACTTCAAAAGCTCCTCTCTGTCATGCCTTATCTCCACTCGCGTCGTCTCGACGCGACCGTCGAACAACCCTACTCTGGTAGTAGTTTCTCTTGGAAAAACAGACAGAATCCGGAAAGACATCAAATCACCTCTGCTCTTCATATTCTCCTCATTTTAAACATGATTCTAACATTTATAGATTGCCGAAACCACTAAATTTGTCGTATACTTCCCGGGTATGAGACAAAATCTTTATAAGGAGTTGCCGAGACATGTCTATTTGTTATTTCGAAGGAGTTTTTCGCCCTACAAAAGAGTGCTCTCTTCCGGTAACCGACCTCGTTATCACACGCGGAGTCGGGGTATTCGACAGCATTCGAAGTTACAACAGGGTCCCCTTCGCGCTGGATGAGCACATGAAGCGTCTTGAGGAAAGCGCGCTAAAAGTTGGAATAGCGGTAGGCGACATCGTGGAACGGATCAAGCTTACTATATTGGAGGGGCTGCGGCGGAACGACTGCCCTCATACGCAGAACGGAGACAGCCTGATTCGGGCGTATATAACCGGCGGGGACACGAATTACCGCGGGCTGTTCCATAATCCGCGATATTTCATCATATTCGAGCAGGGCGAGCCCATCGACGAGAGCGAATACAGCGAAGGCATAACTCTTCAGCCGACGGCCGAGTACAGGCCGTATCCACTCGTGAAGAGCGTCAATTACCTCGTCGGCATCATGCAGAGCGCGGGGCGCGAGGACGTGTCGGAGTGCTTGTACTGCCCCGGCGGAGAGGCCTTGGAAGCTCTGAAGTCGTCGTTTTTCATGTGCAAGGACAACATGATAGTAACGGCGCCGGTCGGCATGGTCCTCGGCGGCGTAACGAGAAATATCGTTGTCGACCTCGCCAAGACATACGGCTTCAAGGTAGATGAGCGGGCTCCAAAAGTAGCGGAGCTGCTCCAGGCGGACGAGGCGTTTATAACAGGCACATGGAAGGAAGTCGTGCCGGTGGTGCGCATAGGAGACATCACCATAGGAGACGGACGGCCCGGCCCGATCACGCAGCGCCTTCACCGGCTGTATAGGGCTTCGCGCGATCGCTGGCTCCACTACACTTAAAAATTTTTAACTTTCGCAAAAAACCCCGGACATCCGTGTCCGGGGTTTTTTGGGGTTTGGGAGCGCTTCAACCCACAGTATTGAG
>JAISQP010000062.1 GCA_031274115.1 Synergistaceae bacterium | reverse complement strand
CTTGTGATCGGGGCCGACCTGTCTGTTCCCGGTTCAGCGAAATACTGCGTAGACGTGATGAAGGATCATTGGAGGGTTTTGAACGCGCTTGTAAATAACGCGGGAGTACAGGGCCCCATCGGGCCGTTCTGCGATATAGATTCGGACGCGTGGAGCGAAGCCTTTAAAACTCTGCTGTTCGCTCCTCTGGATATGTGCCGTATGGCGATCCCGTGGATGGCCTCCGCGGGAGGCGGCGATATAGTAAATCTTTCCGGAGGCGGCGCGGCAGGGCCGAGGGAGAATTTCACCGCTTACTCGGCGGCGAAGACGGCGCTCGTCAGGACCACCGAAAACCTCGCCGTCGAGTACGCGCGCTGCGGCGTCTCTGTAAACGCCGTCGCTCCGGGCATAATGCCCACCGGCCTTTTGAGGGAGGTCTTAGACGCCGGGCCGGATCTTGCCGGCGCGAAGGATTACGAAGCCGCCGAAAAGGCTTTCGAAAACGGCGCCGGCGCGGAGGCGCGGGCCGCCGAGTGCGTTTACGCGCTGTGCGATCAGACTCCTCCTAAGATCACCGGCAAACTGATAAGCGCGGTATGGGACCCTTGGAGGGATCTGGCGCGGTATGCCGGGGAGCTCGCGTCGAGCGACGTCTATACGCTGCGGCGCGTCACGCCGGAGAGCCGCGGCAAAAAGGCCGGATATTGATATGAAGTTCGGGATAATCGGCTGCGGCCTCATTGGAGAAAAAAGAGCGATCGCATCGGAAAAGCTGCCCGACTTCAAGCTGGTCTCGGCTGCTGACGTCGCGATCGAGAGGGCCGGGAGCGTTTGCGGACGTTTTGGAGGAGTCCCGTCGCGGGACTGGCGCGACGTAATTTCGTCCGAAGCTGACGTCATAATCGTGGCGACAGCACACGATCTCCTGGCCGAGATAGCGCGCGAAGCGGCGGCGGCAGGCAAGCACGTTCTCATTGAAAAACCTGGCGCGAGAAACGCGGGTGAACTTGCGCCGGTCGCGGACGTCTCCGAGAAGAAGGGAGTTTTTGTGAAAGTGGGATTCAACCACCGTTTCCACCCATCCTTTCAAAAAGCCCGGGAGCTTGTCGACCGCGGAGAGCTCGGTCCGCTCATGTTCGTCAGGGGTCGCTACGGCCACGGAGGCAGAATCGGGTACGAGAAGGAGTGGCGTTTCAACCGGGAGATCTCTGGAGGGGGCGAACTTCTGGACCAGGGCTCTCACCTCATAGACCTCGCGGGTTGGTTTTTGGGCGACTTTACCGACGTATACGGCGCGCTGCCGAGATTCTTCTGGGAGGGCGACGTCGAGGACAACTGTTTCCTCCTGCTCGGGACAGACGACGGGAAGCGCGCTCAGCTCCACGCGTCGTGGACGGAGTGGAAGAACATGTTCTCGTTTGAAATTTACGGACGCGACGGTAAAATCGCGATTGACGGTCTTGGCGGAAGCTATGGCGCCGAGCAGCTCGCCTTTTACAAGATGCTGCCGCAGATGGGACCTCCCGAGACTTCGATCTGGCAATACCCGTCTCCGGACAATTCATGGGAGGCCGAGCTGCGGGAGTTTATCGCGGCGATACGTGAAAACCGCCGGCCCCTCTGCGACGTCGGTGACGCGATAAAGACCCTGTCCATAATCGATAAACTATACGAAAGGTTCCGTTCGCAATGATTATAACCCGTTCCCCCCTGCGCATATCGCTTGGAGGCGGAGGCACGGATCTCCCCTCTTACTATCGCGAGCACGAAGGTTTTTTAATCGCTGGCGCGATAGACAAATACGTTTACGTCTCGATACTGCGCCCCTTCTCCGAGGGCATATATATCAAGTATTCCCAGATCGAAAACGTCAAGAGGGCAGAGGACGTAAAACACCCTATCATAAGAGAGGCGCTCCTGATGCAGGAGCTTAAGACGCCGCAGATCGAGATTACCACCATCGCCGACATCCCTTCCGGCACGGGCCTCGGTTCGTCCGGCTCGTTCACGACAGCGCTTCTCCGGGCGCTTTACGCGCATCGGAGGAAACACGTTCTCTCGGGGGATCTGGCGAAGATGGCGTGTCATATAGAGATTGAGAGGCTGGGCGAGCCCGTGGGCAAACAGGATCAATATATCGCGGCATACGGCGGGCTCACCGCGTTCACGTTTCACAAGGATGACAGCGTGACGTCCGAACCGATTAAACTCCCCATTGAGACGGTCTTCAACATCGAGGACAGTCTGCTGCTGTTTTTCACCGGTTTTTCGCGAAGTGCGGGGTCGATTTTAAAAGACCAGCACGTACGTTCACAAAAAAAAGATTCCGAAATGCTGGACAATCTCCACTATACAAAAGACCTGGGATACAGGAGCAGGGACGCTCTCGAACACGGCGATCTCGATAAGTTCGGAAGGCTGATGGACGAGCACTGGCAGCGCAAGAGGAGACGCTCGCGGGGCATGAGCAACAGCGATATAGACAACTGGTACCGTCTAGCCATGGATAACGGCGCTGTCGGCGGCAAGCTGGTCGGCGCCGGCGGAGGCGGTTTTCTCATGTTCCTCGCTGGAGACTCGAAGCTTCTGCGCGGCGCGATGCATAGGGCAGGACTCGAGGAGGCGCGTTTCCGCTTCGACTACGAGGGTACAAAGGTGCTGCTCTCGTAATGATGCCGATCGCGATTTTGGCCGGAGGACTGGCAAAGCGTATCAGACCCGTCTCTGAAAAAATACCGAAAGCGCTCCTCGAGATAAACGGGCGTCCTTTCATCGACTATCAATTGAGCCTCCTGCGCTCGCGAGGCATAGAGAATGTCGTGTTGTGCGTTGGTTTCTTGGGGGACATGATCGAAGAATACCTTGGAGACGGGAAAAACCATCGGCTGCTCGTGCAATATTCATTCGACGGAGAGCGGCCGCTCGGGACGGGCGGCGCCATAAAAAAAGCGCTGCCCCTTTTAGGAGATCGCTTTTTTATCTTGTACGGGGACAGCTACCTGCCCATCGATTATAGAGCAGTCGAGGACGCGTATCTGCGCTCCGGCAAACCGGCCCTTATGACGGTATTTCGCAACGACGGGCGCTGGGACGCGAGCAACGCCGTTTATCTTCCCGGCGGCAGTGACGGCGCCGGCGTCGTGGCGTATTACGACAAGAGGTCGCCGGCAAAGGATATGAACTACATAGATTACGGCTTGAGCTGCTGCCGAGCGAAGGAATTCTTAAAAGAAAATCGCGGCTGCTTTGACGCGGCCGACGTCTTTTGCAGGCTTTCCGCGGAAGGACGCCTGGCGGGTTTCGAGGCCGCCGAGAGATTTTACGAAATCGGCTCCTTCGGCGGGATCGCCGATTTCAGCCGTTATATCGAGAGCCTGTGATCCGGTCATGCTGAAAGCCATGCTGATAAACCCCTCGGACAATTCATGGATACTGTTTTTCAGGTATTGCGTTCTCGGAGGAATCGCGTTCTTCATCGACGCCTCGATCCTGTACCTGCTGACCGAAAACGGGGTATATTATATAATTTCCTCGGCGGTTTCATTCGTAATTGTTCTCATTATTCACTTCGTCATCTCAAAAAACTTCGTCTTCAAAGAGTGCAAAATGCCGCTGAGGGCCGAGATATTTTTTTACTCCGTCATCGCTCTCGCAGGACTTGCGCTGACGGAGGCGTGCATGTATTTTTTCACCGATGTCGCGGGAATCTATTATCTCTTTTCAAAGGTCATAACTACCTTTATAGTTTTGATATGGAACTTCGCGTCGAGAAAATTGTGGCTCTACAGGAAATGATTTATAATCGATCTGTCGTGGGCTGGTGAGAAAAATATGGACAGAAACCTTAAAATATTCGTAGCCGGGCACAAGGGCATGGTTGGTTCGGCGATAATGAGACGCCTCGAAGCCGATGGATATGGGAACGTGGTCACGCGAAGCCGAAGCGAGCTCGATCTGCTCGACCAGCGGGCTGTCGAGGCTTTTTTTGCCTCGCGGAAGCCGGAGGTCGTGTTTCTCGCCGCCGCTAAGGTCGGCGGCATCATGGCCAATATGACGAATCAGGCTGCGTTTTTGTACGAGAACCTCCAGATTCAGAACAACGTCATGCATTCCGCGGCCCGTTATGGGACGAAAAAATTCATCTTCCTCGGAAGCTCCTGCATCTATCCCAGAGAATGCCCCCAGCCGATTCGCGAGAGCTATTTCCTCACCGGCCCGTTCGAGCCCACGAATGAAGGGTACGCGATCGCCAAGATAGCGGGGTTAAAGCTCTGCGATTATTTCACGAAAGCGGGAGTTTGGGACGGCGTGACTGTCATACCCTGCAATCTTTACGGCCCGGGGGATAACTTCGACCAGGAGGGCTCGCACGTAATGGCGGCCCTTGTCCGGCGTTTTGCCGATGCGGCGGAATCCGGCGGCAGGAGCGTGACTTGTTGGGGAACTGGAGAGCCGAGGCGCGAGTTCCTTCACGTCGATGATTTAGTAAGGGGAGTTTTTATTCTGTTGGAGAACAATCCATTCGGAAGCGAGCCCGTGAATATCGGGTTTGGAGACGATGTCGC
>JAISQP010000056.1 GCA_031274115.1 Synergistaceae bacterium | reverse complement strand
AGGTACGGATGCCCATAGCGAGCGTTCGTTGGCGTAGCGAGTCGCGAACGGCGGCAAGTAGCCGGTTAAATCCGACAGGCTGCTAGCGGCTCAGATTATCTCCTCCCATATTCTGTTGGCGACCCGAAGTCCTCTGGGGGTGAGCGAAGCGGAGGAGTCGCCGACTCGCACGAGGTATTCCGGAAAACGCTGTAGTTTTTTTTTCACCTCGTCCTTGAAAACTTCGCCGTGCTTTTCCTCAAACTTTCGCCAGTCTATTCCGCGCGTGGCGCGGAGCGCTAAAATCGCGGCCTGTCTAGCCGCGGGCCCGGGGGCGAGGCGTTCCTCGTACACGACCGCGCTGCCCCGTTCGCGCAGAAGGCGGCAGTATTCGCCGAGGGACGGGGCGTTTTGAGACCTGGTTCCCCCCAGACAGCTCCAGGCTGAAGGCCCGAGGCCCAGATATTCTCCGTCGTCCCAGTAGTTCAGGTTGTGCGCGCTTTCGCATCCCGGGCGCGCGAAGCTGGCCACCTCGTATTGCCCGTACCCCTTGCGCGTCAGATACCACTGCGCGTATCTGTACGGACGATAACCGTCGGGGAGGAGAAGATTTTTTTCGCTGAACGGGGCGCCTGGTTCTAAACTCAACTGGTAGACCGAGATGTGAGAGACGCCGAGCGAAACCGCGCGGCTCAGAGTCCCGGCCCAGTCGCGCAGTGTCTGTCCGGGCAGGCCGAACATAAGGTCCAGGCTGAGTTCGAAACCGGCCGATTTGCACATCAGAGCGGCGTCCGCCGCCTGTCTGGCGTCGTGGACTCTCCCGAGGAAACTTAACTCCCGATCGTCGAAGCTCTGCACCCCGAGGCTTATCCTCGATACCCAGCCCCTCCATAGTTTAAGGTGCTCTTTCGAGAGGGCGCCGGGGTTCGCCTCCACCGTGACCTCTCCGCCGGGCGCCGGTAAAAAAGGGCGGAGCGCCGCCGAGAGCCGCAGCCAAGCCGCCGCTGAGAGAGTCGTCGGAGTCCCTCCCCCCACGTAAACAGTTTCCGGCGCAAGATCGCCGCGCCGGCGAAAGGAGATTTCCGCAAGAAGAGCCTCCAGGTATCTCTCCTCGTCGCCACGCTCCTTTACCGCGCTCGCGAACGCGCAGTAGGGGCATTTGGACTCGCAGAACGGGACGTGAACATATAAGCCCGTCAATCTGACCGGGGCGCGCCGTTGCCGCCGTCCCGCGCGTCATGAGGCTGATTGACGTTTCTGGTCGCGGCCATCAGCGCGGCCGTACCGACGATCAGGATGGCTGTTCCGGCCAGCAGCGCGTAGTCCTCCATGCGCAGTATGAAAAAGAGCAGGGTGTATAAGAGCGCCTGAACCAGGGCGATCATGAGGGCGGGCCTGTACCGCTTGAGCGCCGCCGCCACGTAGCCGCCTATCATCGCCACGTTTATCGCGGCGGCCAGGAAGTATGCTTTTGTGAAGTCGAGATGCTCCGAGACGGCGAGGAGCGTCAGGTAAAAGATGGACAGGCCGAGCCCTATGACGCAATATTGGATAATGTTGAACCTGATATTGTTTCGCCGGCCCGAATAATTTTCGAAGATGACCACGCCGAGAAAGGTCATGGCTATGAAGAGCACGGCGTATTTGACCGCTCTCAGCAGGAGCGAGTAGTGAAAGACGGGTTCGAAGAACTCCACTCCCGTCACGTATTCGGCCAGATTGTTCCCGTACTGGGCGATTGTTTCCCCCGCAAAGACGAAATCGTTGTCCGCGGCCGGCACGGCGCTCCAGGACTCCATGTCGCCGAACTGAGGGTAGTTTCTGACGAGATTCGGGATGTTCCACTCGGCGGAGAAACCCAGAGGAGTGATTTCGCGGGACTCCGGCAGACCCGCGCCGGTGAAATTCGGATGCGGCCATCCCGACTTCAGGCGAAATCGGCTTACTACTCCAAGCGGAGTGAGGAACAGCCTCATAGACCCTCCCACAGATACCTGAAAGTTAAAGTCAATCCGCCCGTCTGCGGGGATTGACGACAGGTCGCATTGAGTCGAAAACCCCGTCGGCAGGGCTTTATTGCCGCCGGTGCCCGGCAGAAATTTGAGTTTCTCTCCCGCTAACTCCATCTCACTCGCTTCGCGGATCGCCTTTGTGCTCGACAGACCGACCGCTACGGTCGCCTCATCCCAGTGGACCTCGGCGACATGCCGTCCCAGCGCGGTCAAATCGGGTTTTATAAAGACGCCTGACACCGCGAGCCCCGCAGTATAGACCTGCGTCGAGTATATCCCCCGTTTTCGCGGCTCGGTCTTGACGTCGCCGTCGATGTACAGCTCCTCCGGCAGAACGATGGCGACGCGCTGTTTTTCAACGGTCCTGACGATCTCCCTGCTGCTGCGGTCTCCGCTCCTGGAGCGCTCGATGAACAACTCGGCGTCGGTGAGAGGTATCTGCTCCGATTCCTGGTATCTCTCGGTGTAGGGAACCGATATGACAGGGCCGGCAAAGGTTTGCGCGCCGCCCCACGAATACGATATCCCGTCTATGACGTTGATGTAACGCTGGTATCGTTCGTTTACCAGGTCGTTTACGAAGGTTATGGGAATGACCGTCAAGGCCGCCACAATAGCCGCCACGATCATCCTTGGAGTCAGGGAAGAACTGCGCAGCAGATTGAGCCGCTTCAAGGGGCGCAGATCGCCCCATTTCGGAGTGTCCTCGCCCTCCGGGGTCATGTAGCGGAAACAGATCCAAAGGGCGGTAGCCCCAGCAGCCAACAGTATGACCGAGACGAAAATGAAAAATATGACGTTGAACACCAACATGACTCACGACCTTTCGTCGACGGAGACGTCCATGAAGGCCATGAAGGCCTCCTGAGGGATGGAGACGCGACCGACCTGTTTCATGCGCTTTTTGCCCTCCTTCTGTTTTTCCAGGAGCTTGCGCTTCCTCGTGACGTCTCCGCCGTAACACTTGGCCAGCACGTCCTTGCGAAGGGCTTTGACGTTCATCCTCACTATGACTTTTTTCCCGACGGCGGCCTGGATCGGGACCTCGAAGAGCTGTCTGGGAATCAGCTCCTTCAGTTTTGCCGCCACGGCGTGTCCTCTGCGATACGCCGCGTCCCTGTGGCAGATGAAGCTGAACGCGTCCACCGGCTCCTCCTGTATGAGTACGTCGACCTTTACGAGGTCGGAGACGCGGTATCCTATGTGCTCGTAGTCGAGCGACGCGTAGCCGCGCGTAGCGGATTTGAGCCTGTCGTGGAAGTCCATTATGAACTCCGCGAGCGGCAGGTCGTAGACGAGACGTACCCTGCCCTGAGCGATGTAGTCCATGCTGACGTAAACTCCGCGCTTTTCCTGGCTGAGCTGCATCGTCTGCCCGACGTATTCGTCCGGAAGAAATACGGCCGCCCGTATGTACGGCTCGAGCACCTCCTCCTGCCTGGCCGCGTCCGAGGGAAAGTCCGACGGGCGCCTCGCCTCGCTGACGCTGCCGTCCGTGAGCTTTATCTGATATACGACGTTTGGCGCCGTCGCGACGAGTTCGACCCCGAACTCGCGGAAGAGTCGCTCTTTGGCGATCTCCATGTGCAGCAGGCCGAGAAAGCCGCACCTGAAGCCGAAGCCGAGCGCGGCGGACGACTCGGGCTCGAACGTTATGGCCGAGTCGTTGATCTGGAGCTTCTCGAGGGCCTCGCGGAGGGCGTTTATCTCCTCGCGCTCGATCGGGTAATATCCGCAGAAGACGACAGGCTTTACCCTTCGGTAGCCCGGCAGCGGAGACGCGGCGGGTCTGTGGGTCTCCGTTATCGTATCTCCGACGCTCGCGTCCGCCAGAGACTTTATCCCGGCCACTACGTAGCCGACTTCGCCGGGGCCGAGGCGTTCCACCTGTTGCATGGCCGGCGTGAACACCCCGACCTCCTCCACCTCGTAGGTCTCCTTGGTCGACATGAAGGAAACCTGTTTTCCCGGGGTTATTTCGCCGTTCACAACCCGCACGTAGCTTATGACTCCCTTGTAGTTGTCGTATACGGAGTCGAATATAAGCGCGGCGAGCGGAGACGCGGCGTCTCCCTCCGGCGGGCGGATGTCCGATACGATGCGCTCCAGTATCTCGCTCACGCCGGCGCCGTCCTTGGCGCTCGCCAAGACCGCGTTCGAGGCGTCAAGCCCGATCACCTCCTCTATCTCCCGCGCGACGCGTTCCGGGGACGCTGAGGGGAGGTCGATCTTGTTGAAGACGGGTATGAGATCCAGGTTCTGCTCGACAGCGAGGTACGCGTTAGCCACCGTCTGCGCCTCCACCCCCTGAGCGGCGTCGACTACGAGGACCGCGCCCTCGCAGGCCGCGAGGGACCGTGAGACTTCATAGTTGAAGTCGACGTGTCCCGGCGTGTCGATGAGGTTCAGGATGTATTTCTCTCCGTCCGGCGCCTCGTAGTTCATGCGCACCGGTACGAGCTTGATCGTGATTCCTCGCTCCCGCTCCAGCTCCAGCGTGTCGAGAAGCTGGGATTTCATGTTGCGGCTCTCCACCGTGTGCGTACTCTCTATCAGCCTGTCGGCGAGCGTCGATTTGCCGTGGTCCACGTGCGCTATGATGCTGAAATTCCTTATTTTGCTCAAATTATCCGATTGTGCCTCGTGATTCAAATACTCCACCTCATGAATGACTCAAACTATTTAAAATTTTTGAATTTGCGCTATAATCATAATGTCGTGTTCTCGTGTCGAGACCAGTATTTGCGACGTCCTGACGGTCATGGAGAAAGTCGGTTTTTAAAATGTTCTTGACGATTATCGTCCCGTATTATAAACAAGTCAAGCTGATCGTGTGGATAACAGGTTTTGCGAAATGGAGGCAACGCTCGTGAATGAAAAAAAGAATAAGCGGCGAGGATTTACTTTGGTCGAGATAATGGTGGTTGTGGTGATAATCGGCCTTTTGTCCGCGCTGGTCCTGCCGCGGATCATCGGACAGTCGGATGACGCCAAGGTCACCACCACCAGGGCTCAGATAAGCGGCATAGAACAGTCTCTCGAACTCTACCACCTCAACAACGGTTTTTTCCCGACCACCGAACAGGGCTTGAGGGCGCTCGTCGAAAAGCCCAACACGCAGCCGGAGCCTAACAATTATCCCAGGGGCGGCTACTTGAAAAAAATGCCGAAGGACGCGTGGAAGAGGGATTTTGTGTATGTCTGCCCGGGGACGAAGGGCGAGTTCGACGTAATATCATTTGGCGCGGACGGCAAAGAGGGCGGCGAGGGAGCAAACGCCGATATCAGCAACTGGGACTCCTTCTAGCGACGGGATGGGTTTGGGGAAACGATGATTAATTCGCTGAAACGACATGCTGTCGTTTGTGAATACAGAGACCATAGGGGTTTTAATCTTTACCCTTCAGGCCTCTGACAATAAATCAGCCTTTCCCTAGGCGCATGAGAATCGAGGTGCGGTTCTGTGAACGACGCGGAGAAAATTAAGATGCTGCTTGAGATAATTCGGGATGAAATTCTGCCTCTGACCGAGTCGGAGTCGACCAGAGGCAACCTGCCTTCGGGGAGCGCCCTGCTGCGCGCGGACACCCTCACTTCCGTTATGGTGGGAGCTGACAATCGCGTAGTGAACCCGCTCTTCCACGGGGACATCGACGCCATAAACAGGTTTTTCAAGCTCCCGGTGCGCCCTAAGACGAATGAGCTTATCTTTCTGGCGACGCACGACCCATGTCCTATGTGCGCCTCAGCGATAGCGTGGGCCGGGTTCAAGGAACTCTGGGTGTTCTTCGATCGCTCGAACTGGGAACACGATCAGACTCCGCGAGTCGAACGATCCATGTACAGGGATCTCTTCGGCGTGGACGACATAAGGCAGGATAATCCTTTTTTCACGAGACACAGCATCAGGAAAACCGTCGCTACCAATCCTCACAGAGAAGAACTGCAGAGAATGATAGATGAAATCGAGCGCCGCTACGCGGCGCTCAAGCGTGACTGATATCAGTTTGATGAGCCAAAGAACTTTCGGCTCACTGCGTGAATCGAACCGCGGCAGAAGTACTTCCATGCCGCGTAAAGCCGCTA
>JAISQP010000124.1 GCA_031274115.1 Synergistaceae bacterium | reverse complement strand
CTGAGGCAATCGGCGCAATCGCTTCAGCGGACGCGAAGTTCATGACGATTCACTCGTCGCCAGCCGGAGTAGCGGAGTGGCTGCGGATGAAGCTGGCTGTGGTGGACGGAGAGCTTCTCGGCTGGCCGCTTTCAACAGGAGCGAGCGTGCTCTGGGCCCTTGCGGAGTCTGACGGCGTCGCGTTCTTGCCGGAGGAGCGTCTGGAGTGCCCCAAGGGGAGCGGAGTGACCGTGCGCCTCACGAGAAGAGCGGATTTCTCGAAACGTCTGCTCTTCCAGGGTTCCGACGATCCGGCCGTCGGGCGTCTCATCCCGATCGTTAGGTCGATGGGGATGGACCTCGTCGTAAGGGCAGTCGGCAGTATGGGCGGGCTGGCCGCGCTCGGGCGGAACGAGGCGCATCTAGCCGCGGCCCATCTTCTGGACGCCTCCGACGGCTCGTACAACTCCAGCTACATCGAGCGGTTCTCCGGCGGGAAAAATTGGCGGCGCAAGCTGATCTTCTATAGATCACAGGGGATTATAACCGCGCCCGGAAACATCAAAAAAATCACGGGTATTTCAGATCTCGCCTCCGGCCGCGTCGTCTTCGAGAACAGGCAGCCGGGCGCGGGAACGAGGGTTCTGCTCGATTACATGCTGAAGGAAAAAGGGTTCAACGCCTCGGACGTCACAGGCTACGACAGGATATCCATCACTCACATGGAGGCGGCCAACAAGGTCGCCTCCGGGGTCGCCGACGCTACGCTGGGTATAAAGGCGGCTGCCGACGCGCTTGGGCTGGATTTTATTCCGATAGCGCGAGAGCCGTACGAGCTTGTCTTCGCTGAGCGCTTCGACGAGCACCCGGCGGCCGAGGCTCTGAAGAAGGCCCTGGAAAACGGGGAATGGAGAGCATCGGTAATGAGCATGGGGGGGTATGAGTGGCCGTGAGCCTCTTTTCGCGCGACACGGAGTTTATGGGGTTCAGGAGAGACGGGAGAAGGCCCGGCGCCCGCAACAGCCTCTGGATCATCCCGACGTCGGAACGCGCGCGCTGCGAGCTTCTGCCAATCCGCGCGGCTTATCACAAGCCATACTGGATAGACGGGATAGAGGTGCTGCCCCCGATCCGGCGCGGCGAGGGCGAAGATGCGCCGGCAGCCCTCCAGGATCTCGCGGTTAACCCCAACGCCGCTGGCGCCCTCTTCGTGAGCGCCCGCGGCGAGGAGACGGACTCATGGATTTTGACGGAGAGGATAAAAAGCTGGGAGGACGGTCGCTGGGCTCATGTGAGAAGCATTGTCATCGACGACGGTCCCGGCGAATTGGAGGAGAGCCTCTTCACGACGCTGGATAACCTGGCCGCTGACGCCTCGAGGACGAGACTCGGCTTCGGCGCGTCAAACCTCAGGGTAGGGATCGCGATGGACGAGGAGTTATCAGGCGCGGCCGTTGGGACGGTCGTCGATTTTTTTTCCGATTGGCTGGCGTCGGTCGGCGGGGATGTCCTTGTGCGCGGTCTCGGCGTCGGCGCGGCGTCGGCGTGCTGGTATCTGGCGGCTTGCGGAGCGCAGACGATTTTATTGGTCTGCCGCCGGGAGACCAGCTTCCCGAGTATCGTTCCGGTCGTGGCGATCTCCGGGGACGCCGCGCCCAACGGAGGCGCCCCCGGCTGGGCCGACTTCGCGCAAGCAGAGCCTCTCCCCGACATAAGGCTTAAGGAGCGTTCTCTGCATCTGGCCGAACTCGTCCTGAGAGTCGCGTCCGGCGAGAGAACAGCTTACGAAAGAAAAACCTCCATCGAAGGTACTAACGAAAAAGGACGGTAGAATGTAATGGCTGACATAACTTTTGAAATCAGAGAAACGATCGGCGTCATATCGGAAGGATCCAAAGGTTGGGCGAAGGAACTGAACCTCGTGAGCTGGAACGGCCGCGAACCGAAGTACGACATCCGTGAATGGTCGCCTGACCACACGAAGATGGGCAAGGGGCTGACGTTTACGAAAGACGAGCTGGCGAAGTTGAAAGAGCTTCTGGACGGGATAAAATAAAGCCTGTGACGGGTAAGAAGAAAAATTTGCCCGCTTGGTCCGAGGCTGTACTACACTAACGAAGCGGCGGTGTACGGGATTGCCCGCTTTACCCGCCGCATCGGATTTTATACCAGTGATTAATCATCGCTTCCCTAAATCGAAGAAAAATATATAATATTGGAGAGGAAGCGCGTAAGGTTCCTCAAGGGAGTGTGTGTATTGTGATTCGCAAAGAAAGTAGCGGGCGACGGGTTCTCATGATTTCGGCCTTTATCGCGGTGTTCGTAGTTTTTAGCTGCCTCGTTTTTTTCCTGATGCAGGCAAAACAACAGGTGCGGGAGCTTCAGAAAATACAGGCGGACAGAAATGCGGCTGAACAAAGGCAAGAGGCTGATTTTTTGAGTCGAATCAAAGTAATAACGGAGGAAAGGGACAAGATAAAAGCTGAATACGAAACTCTCAGGTCAGATTATAACGCCCTTCGGTTGGCGACCAGGCCGAAGCCGACGGAAAGCGCCAGAGCGGGCGCCGGGCGTCCGGACGCGGAAAGCGCGAGGGCCGCTAAAGCGCTCGAAGAGGCCAGAATGAAGAAAGCCCAGGCGGAAGCCCAAGACGCGCTTCAAAAGGCCAATGAGGAGAGGGAGCTGTACCGGAGATCGAACTATACCACGCCGTTTTCATACGAAATTTTATCGGAAACGCCGGAGAAGCTTATCGACAAGAAAATACGTTTCCAGGGCCGTGTCGCCCAGGTCATCGAGGACGTTTCCAACGTCAGGCTTCGCATAGCGACGAACGGCAATAACGGCGACGTGGTGCTGGTTTCCTATGAACCGTCAGTCGCGAAGTCTAAAATCCGGGAAGGAGACATGGTGACGGCCTACGGGGTTTCCAGAGGGCCGTTCACCTATCGGTCGACCGAGGGCGAGTCCGTAACCGTGCCGTTTTTTGTCGTCTACATACTCGAAAACATGACCTCGACCGGATAATGGCGCCCAAACGGCGGCAACGTCCGTTTGGGCGGCGTTGCCGCGGAATTACGCCGAAGTCCGGAAAAACCTGTAACGAAGTTCTTTGAGAACGATAACCAGTTCCTTCGCCGATTGGACCATGAAATTGCGCGTAAACAGGTCCCGTTTCAAGCGAAGCAAAATCCGCCTGTAGCAGTCTGACGTTCGGGGATGACAGCGTTCGCGATTCCTCAACATGTCGAACATGGCGCCTATTATCTGGTCCCGCCACTCCGAACGGAGCAGCGTCTCCCAGTAAAAATAGTCCCTCGGCTGGTAGTCCGAGTGAAGCTCCCACGGTTTGTCCCCGCCTGTGAGGTGCAGGATGGCGTTTTCAATATCGGGAGGGTTTTTAATGCGGTTAAAACGTTCGTCGATCAACAGCGTATCGCCG
>JAISQP010000068.1 GCA_031274115.1 Synergistaceae bacterium | reverse complement strand
GCGTCGGACAGCAACCCATTGCTGGCATCGTGGCGCATGGAAAACGAGTTTGCGTAATCCGGCAGATTCGGGAAAACGGTATAGGAGCAAAACGTCACCTGATAAGTCTGGGCCAGTTTGTCGTATCTCCGCAATCCTTTCGACGGCTGCGAGGAGTGCAGATCGCACAGGTAGTATATGCTCTTTCCCTTGAGATTCTTGTGCCCTCCGTCTGAATCTTCTTCGATGCGGCTCGCCTGCATCTCCAAATCGACCTGGGAGCCGTCGTCGATTTTGCAGTTCATATCGGGGAGTTTTGTTTTGGGTGCGCCCGGCGATCGCGCCACCACGACTTTATTCATACTAGATGCGGCCAGTTCTGGATTCACGGTCACATGGCGTCAAAAATCCGTTTAAAAAGCGTAAATGCGGCGTAAAGAAAAAAATGAAGGGTTCAGGTATTCTCCTGAACCCTTGTTATCTCTGGAGCCGGTGTCCGGACTCGGACCGGAGACCTGCGCATTACGAGTGCGCTGCTCTACCAACTGAGCTACACCGGCCATCTTGCCGATAAATGTCAAACATCCCGTATTTTACATGCTTTTTTTAATCCGTCAAGATTTCGGGGGGCCTCGCGCCGCAGGTTGTGCTTCGCCTCGATTGCACGTATCGGCTCATAAGTCCGCGCAAAAGAACGAGTCGGCTTGCACAGGAGATTTTTCCTTATCTTTCCCCGCCTAATCCGCCGTGAGCTCGTTCGCTCATTTTGCGGGAAACTGCGCATGTTTTAGGCGGCGTTTATATTATTATATTCACGTGACTCGAGGAAACAAAGATCAGGGGATGAGAGAAATCACAACTAAAAAAAATTACATGTTGATCGCGGCGCTCGCGGTTCTGGCGTTTTGGGCGTCTCCTTCGTCGGCGGACCTGTCGGCGTCGGGGGCGTTTACGCTGATCAGGAAAATTCCGCCTGGGGAGGAGATATCCGAGGCGGCAAAGTTCCTTGGCGAATACGAGTCGGAGAAGACGGTCGACGCGAAGGAGGGAATAAAAATCAGGCGGTGGGGGACCCCGAAAGACGAGTGGGTGTTCGACGTTCTGCACGACGGAGTTCTGGTGCGGGCGACCAGGATCACCTGGGTCACCGGTTCCCGCAGGGAGCAGCAGACCATATTCGCGCAGTTGACCAGCGAGGGGAAAAAATTTTTCGGCAAGACCGCCGTCTTTCACGGTTTCACGGAGGCTGAATGGACGGACTTCGGAGAAAAATGGCTCGTACTCGCCAGGCAGGGCGACGGGCCTGCCGGCGGAGTCGCGCTCCTGTCCGGCATAAGGGACGCGGTTATGGACAGCGGCAAATATGGATTTTAAAGGGTTCGATAGATATCATGGAGAGGAGATGACGGCTAATTATGTCATTGAATAGAGGTCTGCTCGCGGCGGCGTTTTTAACGCTCTTCGCCGCGGTCGTCGTTCTGGCGGCGCCAGCCGCTCTATGGGCGGAGACTCAGCACGAAAAGCATATCAACATGTCGGCGAAGCTGGTTCGGGAAATGCAAAAACAGAGCGACGCCGACTCACTCGCGGGCACAGTCAAATCGGCCAGGGGCGTGGCGATATTTCCGAGCGTCATCCAGGCTGGCCTGGGTATCGGAGGAATGAGCGGCGAGGGGGTAGTGTTCGTGAGGGAGGGCGCCGGATGGAGGGGACCGTCGTTCGCCTCCATAGTCGGCGGCTCGTTTGGCTTGCAGATAGGAGTCAAGGAGGTCGGGCTCGTGCTGGTCATCACGAACGAGGCCGGCTTGCAGGCCTTCACCGGGGGAAACAGCTTCAAACTGGGCGGGGACGTAAGCGTAGCCGCGGGGCCTGTCGGCCGCGACGCGCAAGCGGCGACCGATTCGCGGGCGGCGGCCTCGATATACAGTTACTCGATGTCGAGGGGGCTCTTCGCTGGGCTCGCGCTCAGCGGGTCCACGATAAACGTGAACGGCGACGCGAACAAGGCTTATTGGGGGAAAGCAACCAACGCGAAGACGGCCCTTTCCCGCAAGGCTGACGGTCCTAAGGTAAAGACGCTCGTAAGCGAACTCAACAAACTTTCCAAGCTCGCCAAATAAATACCCACAGGCGCGGCCCTCAAGGCCGCGCCGTTATTTCTCCTCTCTCTTTTCCATTTCTCATGGGTTATAATAGATTAAGTAAGCGTTGATTATTAAATCGCCAAAATAACCGTTTGGAGATGTTGTTGTCTATGTTCTTCAATGAGAAAAAGCGCGAAAAGCTCATGGAAAGGTACTATTCCCTCGCGGCGTTCGAGCGGCGGGCGTATCGGATGCTTGCGGTTATTTACGCCCCGATATCGGTTACGAAACTGACGGTGGCCTTAAACGCCATTAACGACAAAAAATCTTCCGCCAAAATAAAATGGGACGCCAGGGCCAATCTCGGTCCTTTGCTAGCGGAGTGGAATGGCATGGAGCTTGCGCGTAACGTCAGGGGGTCGTCGGGTGATTGCTGGATCTGCAACAGGCTAGTTTCCGAGCTCGCCATCCGTGAGGCGGTCTCGCTCGGTGAGTTCGAGAGCTTCCTCCGCGTCATAGACAGGCGCGGCGATCTCTCCGGAGTCAATACCGACTGGGGCAAATTGGTCTTCAACAATAAGGCGTATTTCGCGCGCGAGCTGAGACGGGCAATCTATCTCGCCGACGAGAAGCGCTTTCTCGCTCTCGTGGAGGAAGGCCGCTATATGACGTCGAGAGAGTTGGACGAGGCGGTCCTGAAGGATATTCCGCCCTGTACGATATTGGCCGAGATACTCCTGAATCCCATTGACGTGAAGATAATGGAGGCCCTTCCCCGTAAGATATTCATGACTGTCCTCGGGGAAGGAGAGTGGCTGTTGTCCGAGAGCCGGAGCGAGAGAGAGAGCCTGAAAAAGCTTCTGGATAGAGGGATGGAGCTTTATGGGGATGACCCGGAGATTATAGAGCGCGTAGCGAATC
>JAISQP010000032.1 GCA_031274115.1 Synergistaceae bacterium | reverse complement strand
GATAATTTTTTCAAGAGCGCCATGGTGATCCTTATCACGTACAAGCTCGCCGAGGAAGCGGGTGTTGACGCGAGGATTCTCGTGACCGTCGCGGCAGGGGTGTTTATACTTCCGTTTGTCCTGTTCTCTGCGCTTGCCGGGCAGCTTGCGGATAAGTACGAGAGGTCCCGGCTGGTGAGAAAGGTCAAAATAGCGGAGATCGCCGTCATGTCCGGCGCGGTGGCGGGGTTCTTCCTCGCCGACATAACGGTCCTGATGACGACGCTCTTCCTGATGGGGGCGCAGAGCGCGTTCTTCGGACCGCTCAAGTACAGCATTCTTCCGCAGCACCTGGAAGAAAGCGAACTCATCGGGGCAAACGCGCTGGTAGAGACGGGAACGTTTCTCGCGATTCTCCTGGGCACGATATCGGGCGGGCTATTTGTCCTCGGGCGAAGCGGCATACTTTTCGTAAGCGCGCTCGTAATGGGAATAGCCGTCGCGGGCTGGCTCGCCAGTCTGCGCATACCGCCAACCCGCGTGGTCAGCCCGTTTCTCGAGTTCCGCTTCAACATCTTCAAGGAGACCCTGGCGCTGGTGAACAGCGTCAGGCCCAGACGCGAAATATTCCTCCCCGTGCTCGCCATATCGTGGTTTTACTTCGTCGGCGGCACGTTCCTCTCACAGTTTCCGACCTACGCAAAAACGGTGATTGGCGCCGATGAGGAGGTCGCGACGCTCTTTCTGGCGGTGTTCTCCATAGGCGTCGGCCTTGGATCGCTGACCTGCAACAGCCTGCTCAAGGGGAAAATTACGGGCAGATACGTTCCGGGAGCGGCGGCCGGCATGGCGATATCGAGCGTGTTTCTCTATTTCGCGAGCGGGAGGTCTCCTCTTCCCGAAGGCGCGCCGCTTGTCTCGGTCTGGGGTTTCATGGCGTCTTTGCCGAACGTCCTCGTCCTCCTCTGTCTGCTAGGCGTCTCCTTCTTCGGAGGTCTTTATATCGTCCCGCTGTATGCGATCATACAGAACAGAAGCGACGAGGACAAGCTCGCCAGCGTGACGGCGTGCACGAATATAATGGACTCCCTGTTCATGGTCGTCTCGTCGGTAATGACGACGGCGATGCTGGCCCTCGGGATATCCATTCCGCAAGTCTTCCTCGCCATGGCCCTTCTTACCCTTGCGGCGGCGGCGATACTGAGCGCGGCCGGCAAGACGGAGGGAAGAGGCGTCTTGTGATCTTTCGCCCCCTCATGTCGCCGGCGATAAACCGACCTTTATCGCGCCCGTTTTTTCCCGCCTAATTTTTTCCGCATGTGCTCCAGTCTGTTCAGCGCCTCGCTCAGCGTATCTTCCTTTTTCGCGAAGTGCAGGCGGATCAGGTGATTTACATCCTCTTTGAAAAAGCTCGAGCCCGGCACCGCGCCGACGCCGACCTCGCGCGCCAGGTCCTCGCAGAATTCGAGGTCGTTCTCGTACCCGAACTCCGAGACGTCGAGCAGAACGTAATAAGCTCCCTCGGGCTTCGTATAGGCTATTCCGATTTCGTCCAACCCGCTGAGGAACAGATCCCTCTTCCTTGTGTAGATATCGAGCAGATCGCGGTAGTACCCGTCTCCAAAGCGGAGCGCGGTGACAGCCGCCTCCTGTAAAGGCGCGGCCGCGCCTACCGTCAGGAAATCGTGCACCTTCCTCGCGACTTCCGAGATCCTCTCCGACGCGATAATGTACCCCAGCCGCCAGCCTGTGATCGAGTAAGTCTTCGAGAGCGAGCTGCATGATATGACGCGCTCGAACATACCAGGCAGCGACGAGATATAGACGTGCCTTTTGGGTTCGTAGACGATGTGTTCGTAGACTTCGTCGGTTATGACGTAAGCGTCGTATTTCACCGCGAGGTCCGCGATTACCCCGAGTTCTTCGCCCGAAAAGACCTTGCCGCTCGGGTTGGAGGGGTTGCACAGTATCAGGGCCTTCGGGCGCAATTTGAAAGCCGCTTCCAGTTCATCCGCGTCAAAGTTGAACGCCGGTGGGCGGAGAGGCACGTATATAGGATTCGCGCCTGAGAGGATCGCGTCCGCGCCGTAATTCTCGTAAAACGGCGAAAAGACGATCACCGGGTCCCCGGGGTTTGTCACCGTCATCATCGCCGCCATCATGGCCTCGGTGCTGCCGCAGGTGACAACGATCTCACTCTCGGGATCTATCGTCCGGCCCATGAACCGCGACTGTTTTTCGGCGAGCGCCTCGCGGAAATTTTTCGCCCCCCACGTGATCGAATACTGATGCGGCCCGGTGAAGGCGATCTCCTTCAGGCGCGACAACAGATCCGCCGGGGGGTCGAAATCCGGGAATCCCTGCGAGAGGTTTATCGCGCCATATTGAAGCGATATCCGAGTCATCCGCCTTATCACCGAGTCGGTAAAATCGGCGGTCCTATCCGACAGTTTCCGCATACTCTCATCTCCGTCTGCTATTAATAAAACCATACTGTTCCAGTAGGTTACGCGTTAAAATATATAGTGAACCAATTTGCCTGTCAATAGCGCAGAGCGCCGCAAGGCCCTATTTTCTCTCGTCCCATTTTCTCTCGTCGATGGCCCTGTTCGACAGCGCGTCCGCCAGCTTGTTGTTTTCGCGCGGCGTCCACGCGAGCCTGACGTTCATCCCGTCCATCAGCCGCCACGCCTCGCCGGCGAGCGCCCGGAGATGCGGCAGATTTATCTTCCACTCGCGTTTCACCTGGCATATCACCAGTTTGCTGTCGCCGCGAATCTCCAGGTCATGGAGGCCGCGTGAGCGCACCTCTTTCAGGAGCCTCAAAAGCGCGGTATACTCAGCCTCGTTGTTCGTCCTCTTGCCGAGGTATTCCGCGCACTCCCAGACTACCTCTCCCCCGTCGTCAACAAGACAGGCCCCGGCGCCGGCCTGCCCGGGGTTGCCCCTCGAAGCCCCGTCAAAATATCCGATCACGTCCTCACCTCCCGAACTGTCTGATAACCGCGGGCTATTATATAACCGGGCCGTCTGACCGCGCATCCAACGATATACGTGAATTTCCCATGACTT
>JAISQP010000014.1 GCA_031274115.1 Synergistaceae bacterium | reverse complement strand
CCGGCTTTGGCGCCAGGCTTTTGAGCATGACCTCGACGACCTCCCTCTCGGTGTCGAAGTGAACAGGGACGGCGCCTCGCATAAAAAAACCTGTTGTCGCGCAGTTGAGGAACGTCGCGCGTTTGTCGATGGAGTCGACGAGTTTTTTCGTCGCGAGGTCCGCCAGACCTACGCCGTTTGCGTTGCCGTGCGATTCGGCCGAGAGATCCAGCACGGCGACGCGCTTTATCTCCGGTGACGGGGGCTCCGGAACGCCCTCTATCCTCAGTCTGCCTATTATATTCGTATCGAGGCCGGTCCCGCTGTAGTTTTTGCCCATCTCCTCGACTATCAGAGCGTCCAGACGCGACGCTGGCAGACTCGGCATGAGGGACCTGGAAAACTCTAACAGCCCGCGCTCTTCCTCCTCCATCGAGGAGGCGTCGACCCCTTTTATCAGCGCAGTCTCCTCGAAAGCGTTCTCAACGATGGCGAACCCGGCCGCGACGGGCAGCTTCTTCAGCATGAGCGATCCGATATCGAGCAGAATATCAGGAAGGCTCTCTCTGCCGGCGCCGTGGAAATGGACAGCGCCGGCAGGACCTCCGAGCCCGACCGCGAGCATCTTGAAGAGCCCGCTCTCCACCGCGCCGTGAAACGCGGTGTGGACTTTTACCCTGTTGACGACTATGATCGCGTCCACCGACAGGGCCGACTCGAGAGCGTACGCCGCGCCGCCGTCCTTCGTTTTTCCGATTTCAGCGCTCTTCGCACAGGTCATAATCGGGGCGCCGAGCGCGTCCTCCGTGACGCCCAGGCTCGTCAGTATCCCCGACTGCCCCTCCTCGCTCCCCGCGCCGTGGCTTCCCATCGCGGCAAGCAGCACCGGCTCTCCGCCGCTCGACTTTATCAATCGTATCAAAGTCCTCAGGATCGCCAGGATATCTCTGATGCCGCGGCTGCCAACCGTGACGCCTACCTTCGCGCCGCGCAGAGCATCGCCGAGGGACAGCCTCGCGAATTCGTCCGCGACCGATTTTTCGACGTCATCGACCCTCGGGCGCTTGAAAGCCCGCTTCACCCTGACAAGCTCCGGCATATATATCCGATCCATGGCCTATCTCCCTCTACGGAGTTCTCGTGTAACCGGTGAAAAGCGACGAGCCCGGCCCGCGCGCGACGTATTGGCCGGGCTCGAAACCGTACTCCTCCCTAAGCATTCTGACTATCCTCGCCATGCAAAACCCGCCCTGACACCGCCCCATCATGGCTCTCGCCCTATATTTCAGGCCCAGCAGGGCGCGCGCGCCCAGCGGGTTTTCTATGGCGTCGCGAATTTCCTTTTTCGTCACGAGCTCGCAGCGGCAGACGATCTCGGCGTACTCCGGCTCACGCAGCGCCAACTCGAACCTATCCTCCTCGGGAAGATCGACGAATCTGCCGGAAAATCCCGGGCGCTCTTCGATGAAATCCCTCTTCGGCGAAAGCGCGAGATGAGAGCCAACCATGTCGCGAACCTCCTCAGCGATTGCCGGGGAACTCGTCAGGCCGGGGCTCTCGATGCCGAGAAGCTGTATGAAACCAGGAAAATCCGCGACATCTTCGACGATAAAATCCTCATTGCCGCCAACCTCAGGCGGTGAGAGCTTCGGTCTGTTGCCCGCGAAATTCCTGATGAAGTCGGACTCGCCAAGCCGCGGCAATATCCGGCGTCCCTCTTTGCGCAGCAGCTCCAGTACATTCGCGGTCACCCGGTAGCTCTCGCGGTCCTCATCCGGTATATACGAGGCGCTCGGTCCAATGAGAATATTGCCGTCCACAGTCGGGGTGAGGTGGACGCCGAGCCCTGGGTCGTTCGGCCCCGGCACGGGATATATGAGCGTCTTCAGCACCCCGTCGAGCCGCCGGTCGAGAACGTAATACTCCCCCCTGCACGCCCAGATCCTGGGGACGTCAATCCCGAGCGTTCCGCTCATCTCGTCCGCGTGGAGCCCCGCCGCGTTGACCACTGTCGAAGCTCTGATTTTTCCGCCGCCCTCGATGGAAAGCGCGAAGGGGAAAGCGTCAGGGGCAGCCGCGTCTTTGCCCCGCGCCGATAGCGCCGCGGCGGGCTGGTTTCCGCGCGAGGAGGAGCGATCGATCTTCGTCACATGGCAGCCCAGAAGGAAGTCGACGCCGTTAGCGCGCGCGTTCTCGGCAAGAGCTATCGTGAGCCCGTATGGCGAAATTATGGCGCTCGAAGGGGTCCAGAGACCGAGTATACCGGAGACGCCGGGTTGAATCTTTTGCATCGCCTCGCCGTTCATCAGTTCCATGCCGCCAACCCCGTTGGCTATCCCCTGTTCTCTCTGCCTGTAAAGACCCGGCAAATCGTCATCGTCGAGCGCCACTGTGAGCTTTCCAATCCTCTTTATCGGAACTTTCAGTCTGGCGCAAAGGTCGTCCATCATGGCGTTGCCGCGGACGTTCAAGGCGGCGCGCTTCGTTCCCGGCCGATAATTCACGCCTGAGTGCAAGACCCCGCTGTTTCTGCAGCTAGTCCCGAACGAAACGTCCAGCTCCTTCTCAATGACGCAGACGTCAAGCTCAAAACGCGAGAGCTCTCTGGCGATGGAGCACCCGATGACGCCCGCGCCGATTATCGCGACGTCGTACTCTTCTTTCAATCGAATTCTTACGCCGTGAGTTTCTTATCCTTCGAGGACTTGAGGGCTTTTCTGGCGTCAGGATGAGCCTGCGTCCACGTTTTGACGGGCAGACCCCAGACCTTTATAAAGCCGACGGCGGACGAATGGTCGAACGCGTCGCCCTCGGAGTAGGTTGCGAGATCGTGGCGATAGATCGCGTTCTCCGACTTCATACCCTCGACTACGGCCTGTCCCTTGTAGAGCCTTACGCGAACCACCCCGCTCACGACCTCCTGCGTCTTGTCCACAAACGCCTGAATAGCCTCCATCAGCGGCGAGAACCAGTAACCCTCGTAGAGCAGCTCCGAAAACTTCTTCTCGAGATCGCCCTTCGTCCTCATTATGTCCTTACTCAATGTGATCGTCTCGAGAGCCTTATGCGCGGTAATCAGCGCGACGGCCGCCGGACACTCGTACACCTCGCGGCTCTTGAAACCGACGAGTCTGTTCTCCACCATATCGATGCGTCCGACGCCGTGCGCCCCGGCGGTCTTGTTGAGCCGCTCGATCATCTCTATGCAATCCAGCTTCCTGCCGTCCAGCGCCACGGGAACGCCCTTTTCGAAGGTTATCTCCACTGTGGCGGGTTCGTCCGGCGCCTCCAGGGGATCCGCCGTAAGCCCATACGCGCCCTTTGGCGGCGTGTTCCAAGGGTCCTCCAGCACTCCGCACTCGCAGGAGCGGCCCCAGATGTTGTCATCGAGGCTGTACGGGCTCTTCTTGGTTGTCGGCACCGGGATGTTATGCTTCTCCGCGTACTCCATCTCCTCCTCGCGAGTCATGTGCCAGTCGCGGACAGGAGCGATGACGTCGATCTCAGGGTCCAGCGCGTTGCAGCATATCTCGATGCGCACCTGATCCTGCCCCTTGCCGGTACAGCCGTGGGCGATGGCCACAGCCCCTTCGAGGTGGGCGATATGAATGAGCGCCTGAGCTATGATCGGCCTGGAATACGCCGAGTTCAGCGGATACACTCCCTCATAAAGCGCGTTAGCCTTCAGCCCCGGCCAGATGAAGTCCTCGATCATCTCCTTGCGGAGGTCGAGCATGTGCGCGGTAACCGCCCCCGTCTTTATGGCCTTCTCGTTGATCTCGTCCATGTCGTCGGCCTGCTGGCCCACATCCGCCGTCATCGTTACCACTTCGTATCCCTGATCCTTCAGCCACGGAATCGCCACAGACGTGTCGAGCCCCCCGCTGTACGCCAGAACCACCTTGCCCTTTTTCTCCATTTGAATCGCCTCCAGTTTTATTATGTTGCTGAATCGGGAATATAAAAAACCCGCCCCTCCTCCTTATTGAACAAAGGAAGAGGGGCGAGTTTATCGTCAGTGAACCCGCGGTGCCACCCTCATTGACAAAGCTGTTTCGACGCTCTGTCCGCTCTTGCGGTCCTGTGTCGGGAACCCCCCGGACTCCTACTTGGCCCTTGTCGAGACCTTTCTTCGGCGCCTGCTCTGGGGCGCGGGCATATTCTTCAAAAACTTCCGTCTTATGCGAGAAACGCTTTCAGCCTGGGCATTTCCTCTCTGTCGCCAGCACGGGAGCGCCATGTCCCC